>DAOOVZ010000017.1:19849-27309 GCA_035370665.1 Candidatus Hydrogenedens sp. | reverse complement strand
CTTATCGCAAATTTGAAGATTTTTATCAATACATAAAGAGCCAACCAGAGGTTTTCCGTCAAGAGGTGGTACAGGAATTTCCATAACACTTGCGATGGTGCTTGCTATGTCTTCTATATTTGCGTGTTCACATTTTATTTTTTCTGACAAATAGAGGATACCTTCCCTCCTATGGCGTCCATTCATTCCACGCCCTTTTCCACCTTGCAACTCATGAGTGTTTAATATTCGGAAGGTCTCTTCTCCACTGGAACGGACACAACAAGGAGTAGCACCATGTTCTTCTGCAATTTCAAGTATTATGTCCGGTGCTTTTTCAGTAAAAGGACCATCATAGATTTCTTCTCGAAAATGAGCGTCTTTTATAAACCGCCATTTTTTTAATTCACTACACAGATGATAAATAAATTCAAAATAATTATCTTCAGAAACAATGCCCTCTGGTTCTCTACCTTTAAGGTTGATTCTAATAAATGGAAAATAATCCAACTCTTCTGAGAATGCAGATGTATGCTGCCAGTCAATTCCTGAAAAACGAGCCTTACTCTCTAATCTTTCTGTGTAATTTTTAAAATGCTTAAATAAATAACTTTGAAGAGAGTAGGGGAATAATTTTAATGCCAAATTTTTTATTATTGGGTTTCTTTTTGGTCTAAAACTGAGGAAACCTTTTTGTGCTAACCAGTTGTTGATGTAGATTACTGTTTTACTTGCTGGCTGGAAACCATGGTCAGACACAAGTAAGAACAGGCAGTCTTTATACTTGTTTTTAGTTGCTTTTAATATGTTTGATAACACCCTATCAAGATGTTGATATACAGAAGGAATAGCCTCTTTAAGCCCTTCCCGGTAGCGAGGTGAATTTTCATCCCAGAACATCCAGAAATGGTGACTTACGGTATCGGTTTCATTGAAAACAGCAATAAAAAGGTCCCAATCTTCTCTTTTCAATAATTGTAAAACAATTTTCTCTTTTCTATCTATTCGCTCCAATAACATTTTTAGTGCCTTTGCCTGCCAACCCTTTTTTAAGTTGTTTTCGTTTATTCCTCCATATCCCCAATCTTTAACGAGAGGATAGATTTCTTTTGGATATACCTGGTCTGGTGTTATTTTTCCTGGTAATGGTGAAGCGAAGCCGGAAATCATTATGCCATTAACTTTTTCAACAGGATAGGTGCCCGGAACCCCAAGCACAATAGATTTACCTTCTGATTCTGATATCCAATTCCAGATAGCAGGAAATTTGCGGAAAGTACCATTGGTAAAACGGATTTGATAAGTTCCCCGAATTAGTTCTGAAAAGTCAAAATAACCATGTCTACCTGGATTGACACCAGTAAAGCAGGATGTCCATGCTGGAATTGTTGCAAAAGGGATTGTAGAAAGGAGGTCAGTAAAAGTTCCATCAGAAAGAATAGAATTAAGAGTAGGTAGCCATCCTTCCTTTATCCCTTTTTCAATCACCTGGCGGGTTGCACCATCCCAACCTATAACAAGGACTTTTTTGTTCATAGAGACAAACTGTGTTTATTATCAATCTGGTTAATTATCATCTCTTAATATTTTAATATATAGGGTGCCAATATCCATACCCAGCCACCCAATCCGATACTTCCGACAATCCCCAAAAAGGCTAGCCAAAAGATAAAGTAGTTTAGAATCATAATTACAAAGGAGGAACTAAAAGATAACTCTCGTTTGACCAGAAGCCACCATGCTCCGAGAAACCAACCGATAATGGGAAAAAAATTTAGAAATGTCAATAGCAGGGTATCAGCCAGCCAATTAAAAATAGATAAAGTCAGAGTTTCCCCCGAAAGTTGTGCTCTTGCCCCTTGTAAAGAAGCCCAGAATAATGCCTGAATAAATAATGGCCAGAGAATTGCAATGGCTACTGTGCCTTCTAATGATACGCCAATCCAATCGTTATTTATTGCTAACATAAGCCCCCACCATCCTAAAAATGGCATTACCAGTGTAAATAAAAATATGATTACCCATGAGATTCGTCTTAAATACTCTAATACTATAGATGGAGGGGATTTTGGTTCGGTGGGTGCTAATGGTTTGAGAGCAGCGGCTTCTTCTGCCCATTGCATAATTTTTTCTTTTAATACTTTTGCCTTTTCATCTCGATAACGAGCCATTAATTCATCGCAGAGGAGCAAAGCGTCGGCTACATTACCTAATTGTGCAAGACACATTGCCCTTCCGTAAGCAACTCGTTTTTCTCCCGGATTTTCTTGTTCAAGTTCATTTAATAATTTTAGGGCTTCATCATATTTTTTTTCTTCGTAAAGTTTTTCTGCTTCGTGTAGTTTTTGTTTACTGGAAAGCATCTTAAGAATTATTCCTGTTTATTTTTATTCTGTAGCCATTATTTTTCCATCTGCTGATAATAAAGATTTCAGTTGTTCCTTTTCTGATTCTGGAACAGGTAAAGAAAGGTTTATCTTTTCTATCGTCTCTTTTGCTTTTTTTATAACAGAATCATTAGATTGTCGCTTATTATTTAACTTCATTTCCAATTGATTAGTAAAATCCTTTAACTGCTGATTCAGTTTGCTAATTTCTATCTGTGTGGCTTCGATAGGTTTTGGAATTTGTGGGTTTTCTATCCAGAGAGGATTTATATCTTCTTTCTTTTCGATTCTATATGCCTGGAAAACAGGGTCTTTTTCAACTGCTTGTTGGTATTGTTTGTATATGAAATAATAAAAAGCGTCTATTGCAGCAATTTGTATCTCTGGCTTTTCGTTTATATTTTTTACTGTTGCAAAAAGTGTTTTTTGGAATATATCTTTTCTATTGTTTAATAAAAATTGAAAATGAATACCAAATAGGCTGTTTGAGATTTTGTCGGGCGTGCATTGTTTTAGTAAGAATAAACGGAGTTCAGGTTCTTCCTGGTCTGCACCAATACAATAAATTAAATAATCTATTTCAGAAGGCTTTTTAATAAGAAGTCCATAATATTCAAGGGTGTATGCAATATTTTCTTCGCATTTAAGGGCAATCTCGTCTGCACTCCAGTTTTTGGCTTTTCCTTCTGCTCTGGCCGCTTTGATTCCTTCTCTGGCTGCTTTAATGAGTTCTCGAGGAGTAAGGGAACGAAATAGGTCAAAGGGATATTTCTTATTTGAAGTGAGTGAATATTTTCCTTTTGTCATTTCTGTTTTTCTTATTTCATCTGATTGTGCAAGTAGCCCTTGGATATGTTCCCAATAATTACGAATGGGTTGGTCTGGCATCCCGACAATAGGTTCATTATTTTGTGATATGATAAGTATTGTAATTATTATCTGCAATGTAGTCCACATAAATTAAATTTTATATTTCCTCAAACTTAACAGGTTGCTTTTCTATAATTTCGACAGTTAAAATTTAATTTTATTTATTTTATATGGATATATAATAAGAAAACAATCCAATAAAAAAACAATTTAAAAATTAGAGGAGAATAAGATATGAAACATTTTTCAAGAAATCTATTATTTTCTTTTTCCCTTGTTATGATTTGTTTATGCGGTTTTCTGCATGCGCAGGGATTGTTTACTCCATCGTTACCCAGTGGGTTAAAAGCCTATCCACCAGATAGGTATTTTCAAGTTATCCCTCGTATTGTAGTTGCAGATAAAGAAACGACTATACAAATTATTTCTCGTTTTGAGCCTTTCCCAAAACCTCTTCATAGTTATCGGTTAACATATACACCTGTGGGTCGTTATGCAACTAAAACAGGTTGGGTAAAAGCAGAAGCAGAAGAAATTGTCCCTCAAAATAATATCTTTACTATAAAAAAGTTTTTTGAAGCAGAACAGGAACATATTTTTAAATTAGAAGAAGTTACTCCAGATAATAAAGTAAAAGAGATAGGACTATTTCATGTCTATTCTCTCAAGCCTGATTTGTTTGCTCTGCGTCCTTATAAAGGTGATTTTCACATGCACAGTTATCGTTCAGACGGTAAGGAATCTCCGGGTTATGTCGCAGGTGCATGCCGTCGAGTAGGTTTTGATTTTATGGGGCTTTCTGACCATCGGAATTATTCTGGCTCAATAGAAGCAATCAATCAATTTGAGGGGCTACCTATTGATTTACGGATGTATCCGTCTGAAGAAGTGCACACCCCTGATAACCCGGTGCATATTGTAAGTTTCGGAGCAAAAGAAGGAATTACAGAACTTTATAGACCTGATGAAAAAATGTATCGTGATGAAGTTCAAGCCATTATGAATTCGCTTAGTGATATGCCTTATGCAGTAGATAAGTTTCAATACGCAGCATGCGTCTGGGCTTTCCAGAAAATCAGGGAAAGAGGCGGTGTGGGTATTTTTGCACATCCGTATTGGAGACCCGGGAATACAAATTATATTGCTAACGCTCTGGTTGATTATCTCTATGATACTACAATTTTTGACGCAGTGGAACTGATTAGTGGTTTTGGTTGGGATGAACTGCAAGAGGTAGATGTAAATAATTTGCAATTAGCCAAATATATTGAAGCAAAGTCTAAAGGAAAGAAGGTGCCAATTGTAGGAATTAGTGATAGCCATAGTTGTGAGGCACATGATATGTTTGGTAGGTATTATACAATTTGCTTTTCACCATCTCTTGAATTTCAAGACTTAGCCAACGCAATCAAAAATGAAAATGCCGTTGCAGTTGAAGCCGCAGGGGGCAATTTGCCTCGTCCTTATGGTCCATATCGTTTAGTCGCCTATACACACTTTCTACTACGGCATGTTTTGCCCTTACATGATGAAATGTGTTTTGAAGAGGGTAGATTGATGATTGAATATGCAGGAGGGAATAAAGGTGTTGTAGAAGTTTTGAAATTGTTAAAAGGACAGGTTCAACGATACTACGAGCAAATCTGGGCAAAGGAATAATTTGCACTGCTTGATAATTTATATTTTTAGGTTTTTTTATGTTTGTAAAAATGCTGATACCTCCGTTTTTTTGACCAATCGTTAGAGAGAGTAATTGATTTTGCGTAGATGGCAAATATTGCTGGACTTGAAGTAGAATGAATGTGAAGGTGTAATAAGCATTGAGCATAATGACAGAAATTAGCCCGCAAAAAGAGTCTATAAAATCGGCATGGCATCTGGAAACTTTTTGTTAGACGATTGATAATGAAAAATGAAAATGTAATATCCGACCAATCAATAGAAATGGATAAAGATGAGTTTCAGTTGAGACGACAGGAACTATGGAACAAACGGATAGAGATTGAAAAAGCACTAAATCTGGAAGAAGGCGATGAATTAAGATATTTTGATTGGAAGGGATGGTTAAAGGCAAGAACAATTACCTGGTTATTGAAAAGTGTAGGAATGTATAGAAGGGGACTATTGAACGCTTCCCGTATTCGACTTAAACAAATGAAGTTTATTTATCCTGACATTCCCAAAGAACTTCATGGATTTAAGATTTTGTTTATTTCTGATTTACATCTGTCTCAATTTTATCCAGAATGGTTTATCTCCGGGATGAGTGTTATTCAGCAAATTAAATCACCTGTGGATATAATTCTATTAGGGGGAGATTATAGGTATGGCTACTTCGGTTCAGAAGATTTTGTTGTTCCAATGGTAAAAAAATTGCTTGAACCAGTTGAGTCGAGGTATGGAATTTACGGCATTATGGGAAATCATGATGTTAGTTCCATTAAACAACAATTTGAGGATGCAGAAATAAATTTATTGGTCAATGAGGGAGTTGAAATAAATCATAATGGTATAAAAATTTATATTGCAGGGGTTGATGACCCTCATGATTTTGAATGCTCGGATGTTCCGTCGTCCCTTGTTAATGCACCTAAAGATGCTTTTACTATTATGCTTGCACATTCGCCAGAAGTAATAGAAGAATCTGCTCTGTGGGATGTGCGTTTATATCTGTGTGGGCATACACATGGAGGACAGATAGGATTCCCATTTATTGGTCCTATTTATTTTAACGCAAAGTGCAAAAATAGATTTGCCATGGGAAAATGGAATTATAGAGAAATGCAGGGCTACACTACAACTGGGTTTGGAGTAACAGATGTTCCTGTGCGATTTGAAGTCCCCGCTGAAATGGCAATAATTAATTTATTGAAGATGGACAATTTGAGTTTTTTAAAAAACAAATTGTGAATTTTAAAGTATTCTATGTTTTGTAAAATATTTAATATTTTTAAAAAATTAAATTACTAATATAAACATTTGACATGTAAAATGCAGAACTTATTGATATTATGCAAGTTATGTAATATTTTTTCAGCAATAATAATTTGTAAATAATTTGCATTTTGGTATAGAATTATGTTATATTTTCTATATATATATTAGTATCTATATATATATTAATATAGAACTCGTTAGTAGGTCGTTAATTTGAAGATAATGATAAACAAAAATTTAATAAAACATATTGAGAGGAGTAGAATAATGCAAAAAAAGAACCTATTAGCATTGGTTGTTGTTGCACAGGTAATTCTGTTACTGGCAGGGTGCACCCCCAAAATTGGTGTGAGTCCCACATCTATTGATTTCGGAAAAGATAAAACTGAAGAAGTAATTAAGGTCTGGAATGACAGAAGTATAACACTAAGAAAGTTGGAGTTTAAGGTGGAGAGCAATGTAGATTGGGTTGTGGGTATCATGCCTGTTGAAGATGTAAGTAAGAAGAAGAAAGATGTAAAAGAAATTAGAGTACTTGTTTCGCGTGAAGGATTAACCAATGGTCTACATGAAGGTAAATTAACTATATGCGAAGCAGATTCAAAAGATAAGAAAGAAGTAACTCCTGTCGAAGTGGGACTAAAAATTACCGTGGAAGGAGGAATAATTACTTCCGGCAGTACCCCAGATATAAAGGGTATATTGTCAGCATTAGGAATTTCTGACCTTACATACAATAGTGTATATAGTAATTTGGCTCAGATAAAAGAAAAAATAAAAAGTGAATTAGGTTTTGATATTAATATAGCATTACTTTGGGAATGTGGTAATATTACGATAAATTCCTTTATACGGCAAGAGCCCGGGACAGGATTAAAAATCTCTGCAGGAGATACTCTATCATTATATTTCTCTTCAGGTCCATGTGAAGAAGGAGTAGTTGAAGGTGAAGGAACTGTTGAAGGTGTAGTTGAAGGAACACCAGAGGGCATACCAGAAGGTGTAGTTGAAGGAACACCAGAGGGCATACCAGAAGGTGTAGTTGAAGGCGAAGGAGAAGGGACACCTGAATATGCAGTTGTTCCTTCAGTAATAGGAGAAACACAAGCACAGGCGAATATAGACATATTAGCAGCAGGTTTAACAGTTGGGACTGTTGTAGAAGAATGTAATGATGTTTACCCGGCAGGGACAGTATTTAATCAAGAGCCTGCAGGTGGTAATACAGCGGTATTAGGTTCAGCAGTGAATTTATGGGTATCCACAGGACCGTGTGTAGAATATACA
>DAOOVZ010000017.1:0-19749 GCA_035370665.1 Candidatus Hydrogenedens sp. | reverse complement strand
ATTAGGTTCAGCAGTGAATTTATGGGTATCCACAGGACCGTGTGTAGAATATACAGAGGTTCCGAATGTAGTAGGGATAGAAGTGGATGCAGCGACAGCGGAGATAGCGAGTGCATTGTTAGGGGTAGGTGCGATAAATGAAGAATGCAATGATATATATCCTGCGGGAGTGGTATTTGACCAGGAACCAGATGGAGGCAATACAGTAGAAGTAGGTTCATTAGTAAGTATATGGGTATCTACTGGATCCTGCCCTGAGGGTGAGGGTGTAGTTGAAGGGACGCCTGAAGGAGTGGTAGAGGGTGTAGTTGAAGGGACGCCTGAAGGAGTGGTAGAGGGTGTAGTCGAAGGGACGCCTGAAGGAGTGGTAGAGGGTGTAGTTGAAGGGACACCTGAAGGAGTGGTAGAGGGTGTAGTCGAAGGGACACCTGAAGGAGTGGTAGAAGGCGAAGGCGAAGGGACAATTGAATCTGCAGTTGTTCCTTATGTGATAGGACTGACTCAGGCACAGGCGAATTCAGATATATTAGCAGCAGGTCTAACAGTTGGAGATGTTATAGAAACATGTAGTGCAGATAATTATCCAGCAGGAATAGTTATTGGGCAAGACCCAGCAGATGGTGGAAATACTGCGGTGTTAGGTAGCCAGGTTAATATGGTTGTATCTTGTGGACCATGCACAACAGTGCCAGATGTAGTTGGTGAAGAACTTACCTCTGCATTGGTTACTTTAATAGGTTATGGTTTAGAAATAGGTGATATTATAAATGTATGTGACAATACTGCACCTATTGGTTCGGTTTTAATTCAGGACCCACTATCTATAACAGATGGTTGTATTGACCCAAATACAAGTGTGATACCGATTGATTTATATGTCGTCTGTGGTCCATGTTATTCAGTAACATTCCCCTATGTTGTAGGGAACAGTGAATCATTAGCAACAAGTATTTTGACAGGGTTAGGATATAGCATAGATGATATTGTATATGCTTGTGACGATTCTGTGCCACCAGGATATGTGATTGACCAATATCCTCCTTCAGACTTAAATACACCTCCGTTAATAAATACTTGCAATTTAGATGTTGATCTACTCGTTTCAACCGGACCATGCAAATAAAATAAAAATTGATAATGATTTTAATGGGCCCCTGACATTAATAAATGTTAGGGGCTTTTTGATTTTTGGTTGAATTCCTTTAATTTTGTGGTATAATTGGATTAAAACTATCTGGAGGAAGGAGTTAAAATAATGAACATTTATATTAATAATAAGAGGTCTTTTCTATTTGTTCTTATTCTTTTTTGTGGTGCACTTTCAGTTCAATCTATGGCTGAGGAGAAGATGCACGCAATTTTAGCATATTCTGACGGAACAGTTGTAAAGTTAACAGATGAAAATCGTGAGGCTATTTTTGGAAATGAAGGCTTCCAAACAAAGGACCTGTTCACTACTCATGGAGTAAATTTCAATATCAATTATCAGGATGTTAATACAGGTTTTAATGACCTGACATTAGGACCTCAACGAAAGGCGGTTTTGCAAAGTGCACTGGAATATATTGCAAGTGTATTGAATGTTCCCGGCGGCAAAGTAGATGTAAATGTTTCTTCTGTCTATCTGGCAGGCCAATTCTTAGCCAATGCAGGACCTATTGTAGTCTGGTATGAACCTATAACTCCCGCAATCAATAACGGCTGTGTTTTTCAACATTTATTAAATGGCTCAGTTGACCCTGATGGGCCAAGTTTACCCGATATGCAATTAACTGTAAATTGGAATTATACATATAATCTTGGCACAGGCGACCCGGGACCTATGGAGTTTGATTTGTTAAGTGTTCTTATTCATGAGATTACACATGGCATTGGATTTTTAGCATCTATTGCCTATAACGATTCAGGATGTGGAGGAGGGACAAGACCGAATGGGACAGGTTGGACAGGTTCGCAACCTGATATTTATACAGCATTTGATACCTTTCTGGTTACAGGCAATAATCATTTTTTTATAAGTTCATCATTTTATTATATAGGGGCAAGTAGTTATTTTTTAGGAGTAGATAATGGTGTTTATTGTTCTGCGAGTGGAGCAGCAGGTTTATGGGGGACAAGACCGAGAATCTATTCACCATCAGTTTACGAGTGTGGTAGTAGCATTAGCCATTGGAATAATTTAGGGGGTATTATGGACCCGAGCATACCTCCTGGCACGAAAAAGAGAGCATATTTACCGTTTGAAGTAGCCTTTTTGAAAGATATTGGATATATTAACGCGGCTGAACCTTCTTCAGAAGGCGAAGGCTCTGTAGAAGGTGCTGGAGAAGGTTCTGTAGAAGGTATGCCAGAAGGCGAAGGGATAGCAGAAGGTGAGCCTTTTGAATGCAATTATATTTTAGAGTGTCCGAACTTTAATGAAGAAGGAATTCAATTTTATAATGAATTAGCCTCAAAACTTGGAAATCCTGCTATTAATTGGCATATAAGTGATTTAGATGGTTTAGGCATTCCAGATTCATGGGAAATCGCTTTATTAAAAAAGGTTTTGTGTCAACCGCAGGTCTATTGGCGTCTGGATGCGACATGTGTTTACTTACGCAATATAGAGAAACTTAAGACGGAACCTCAATACAATTTATGGTTACAACCTTATGAACATGTAATTGCAGGACTGTTATCCATAGGCACAGAACTTCAGACTTCACTTTCGTCATTAAATCTTGTTAACGACTATGAAACAATTAAAGGTGGAACAAAAAGTTATAACGAGATATTATCAGGTGTCGGTGATGCTGATAGAGATGGTTATTCTAATCACAAAGAATACAGTAATTGCATTAACAATGGACTCGGGCTAAATGAATACCTGATTGTTGTTCTACATCCAGATTTAGACGGAACAGAATCTCCTGATGATGCCTTGCCAGTTATTAGTAAAATCTCATGTGGAATAGTTTTACTCTTAATCTTTTCCCTGGGCAGTTTCGCCTTAATTAAACACAAAATACAATTTCAAAAATAGTAAATTTTTAGTATAAGTTAAACTATTATTGTTTATTTTTGTAACTTCCTAAAATAGTTAAGATTCCCTTTGCAGTATTTTCCCAGGTGAAAAGTTTTGCTCTCTCTTTGCCTTTTCTTGCTAATTCAATTCTAAGGTTGTCATTTGTAAGTAGGGTATATAGTTTTTGAGTTATCTCTGTAACATCGTAGGGATTAACGAGGATACCGCAATCTCCAACTATTTCTGGCATAGAAGAGCAATTAGATACAAGGACAGGTGTTTCACAATTCATCGCTTCGATAACAGGCAAACCAAAACCTTCCCATAAGGAAATAAGCACAAGAACAGATGCAGCACTAATAAGTGCTACCTTTTCTTTCTCATTTTCAAGATAACCCAAATAATGTATTTTATCTTTATATTTACTTTTCTTCATTTTTTGCAAAATTGGTTCATATAACCAGCCCAAACTTCCAACAATTACTAGGTGGTGTGGAATATCGGGATGGTTATCACAGAGTTGTTCATAAGATTCAATAAGTCGGATTATGTTTTTTCGTGGTTGAATCCTGCCAACGAATAGGATAAAAGGTTCTTTAATCTCATATTTTTCTCTCACTTGGATTTGCTCTTCTTCTGTCGCTTTTGATACTTCATCACTTACTCCTAGATATACTCTATACAATCTATTTTTAATATTTGGAAATATTTTAATAATAGATTCTTTAGATGATTCACTTATAGTTATAAACAATTGATTAGTTTGTATTGCTAAATGGAGTCTTGTCTTCGCTAAAATTCGTGATTTCCATGTAAATTCTTTTGGAAAGTCATAATATGCGATGTCATAAATTGTGCATGCTTTAGGACAACCTCCATAGAGAGGTGTTTGTGATGAAGGAGAATAGAAAATATCAGGAGGATTTTTTTTAAGTTCCTTTGCAAGAACTCTCTGTGTCCAGATTTTTTTCTTTGGCAGGACACGAATTTCAACATTATTACCTTCTCTCACTGGGAAAAATGGCTGAGGCTCCTGGTCTAAGTATATTCTCAACTTATCATTATCTAAAAAAGGGGGTATTGCTTTTAGCAATTCATAGCAAAATTGTCCACTCCCGACCTTATGTATATCATTTGCTAATCTTCCATCAAAACCAATAATCATTATTTCCCCCAAAAAATATTTAATTTGTTTTATTAAAAGTGTTAGAATTTAAGTAGTAAAAAAAATTGAAGATTTAAGTAAATTATTTACAAGACAAAAAGTTTTATTTTATGATATTATAAAATTAAGAGTAGAAACAATATGAATGATAGACTATTATGAAGAGGGAAAAATATGTTAAGTTGGCGAAAAGATTCCGAAGGAGACAAAAAAGGTTATGAGAAAACAAGGTCTTCTACGGATAAAGAAGTAGGTGTTCGTAGAAAATCATCAGACAGTTATGATTCTCATGGTGGAATAGCACATAAACGATTAGGAGAATTACTGCTTGAAGAAAAATTGATAACATCTGAACAATTGACAGAGGCATTAAAAATACAAACAGAAGATGGGGATTTTTTAGGAAAGATATTAATAGAAAAAGGTTTTGTATCTCAAAGTGCATTATCAGCGTGTTTAGCAAGGCAATGTAAAATTCCACAAATTAATCTTAGTGATTATGATATTTCTTCTGAAATAATTAATTTGATTCCGGAAGAAGTATGTAGGAAAAAATTTTTGCTCCCTATGGAAAAGATTGGACGAGTTCTGACCATAGCAATGGTAGACCCATTGGATACACAGGCATTGGAAGAAGTGAAGAGTTATTGTCCGGAGTTAAGGGTAAAACCGATTCTATGTTCGTGGGAAGATTTAAATAAGGCATTTGATAAGTTTTTTCGTAAGGGTCAACACAAAACTAATATCATGTCAGCCCTTACTGTTGAGTCTTTGGGTTTGGAGGAAGTTAAGCCAGTTGAAACGGGGACAAAAGAGAAAGCAGATGAGGAAATCATTCTCCCTGCATCAGCATTAGAAGAAGTCGAAAAAGTATCCTCAGAAAAACGAGAGATTGAGAACCTTTCAAAAGAAACTGAAACAACATCAGTTTCCGAGATTCCAGTGGGTATGGGGGTTATTATTGACACCTCTATTGTTCAAGCAATACAAGAGTTGCCTAGAGTTCTTTCAGAATCTATCCGTGAATCATTAACACAAATAAATATTAATATACCTACTCAATCTATGTCTATTGCTCCTTCTCCCTCTATTACTGAGGAACGATTTGTTGAATTGACGAAAGAAATTAGGAATTCTTTTCAAGAAACTATTAAGCAAGTTGCGCAAGAGATTCGCTCTCGTCTTGGTGAAGACCTTGTCTCAGGACAGGCACAAATCGCAGCAACCATTCAAAAGAATATCAGTAGTGTGTTCCAGGAAGCAATTGCTACTATGATAACCCAGTTAAGAGAAGAACTATCTTTGCGAGAGAATAAGGCTCAATCTAATATAGAGCATTTAGCAGAAGTTATGAAAAATGGGATTAGTGAATTATCTCAGCAGTTACTTTATGCTATTTCTAAGGAGCTACAAAATTCTACTCAAACAATGAACCAGGTTCCCATAGAAGTAGCAAAAACAATTGAAGGGGTGGTGGAAAAGGTAGAAAGTAGAGACCAAAAACTTTTGTCTCAAACAATTACCCCTGAGAAAATGCAAGAGGTGCTTATTACAGTTAAAGAGTCTATTGTAAACGGTTTACAGACGACCCTTGAAAATGCAGTGGTTAGATTAGTCAAGGAGTTAAAGGACGAATCTGTTGCTGAAGAGCCTGACCCTATCTTAGTAAATCTTACTGAAGCCATTCAAAAATTGGACAATGCTATTATTGAAAATCAGAAAATGCAAGAATTACAGATTCAAAAATTTACGCAACTTACAGAGTCGGTTTTTCAAACTGTTCATCAAACTACTTCTCAGACTCTAAATGAAATAAGAAAAGATAGAGAACAAGAAAATCATGAATTAGCAAAAGAAAAATCTATAGTTGAGCCTTTGATACCGGAGTTAAAGGAAGTCGTCCAGCAATTGAAAGAATCTGTTCAAAAAACACAAGAAATTCATGGAGAACAGACAGAAAAAATTTCTCGTCTTACAGAAACTACACTTGAATCTGTTCAGCAGACAGCACAATTGGTAGAAACACTTTCAATTATGGAGGGGAAACGAGTAGAGACATTAGAAGAAAAAAAACAGCGGTTATCTTCTATTGCCCCTTTTGGTAAAGATTCAACAAATTCATCTGCAGAATTTGAAGAATCAGATAAAGAAGTTTGGAAGGCTTTGGAATCAGAACAGCCATTGGAAACGCTTACTTTCGAAAATTTCTTTCCGGGTTCTGTGAATGCGTTTACATTTAAACTCAGTAAAGCCGTTGCAGAAAATCCGGGGGTAGAATATAATCCTTATTTTCTATATGGTAATGTTGGGATTGGCAAAACGCATTTAATTAGTGCCATAGGCAACGAGATACTAAAAAAACATCCCAAAATGAGAGTAGGATATGTTTCTGCAAGTCATTTTTCAAGGAGGTTGGCAGAAGCAATAAAAGAGGGAGCATTAGACCTATTTCGTGAAAACTACTGTCATTGGGATGTATTAATTCTTGATGATATTCAATTCATGGGTGGTAAAGTTGAGGCTCAGGAGGAGTTCTTCCATGTATTCAATGTTCTTCATCAGAGCAAGAGACAAATTATCATAGCCAGCGATAAAGCCCCTGACCGATTGGGTATGCTAGAACAGCGATTAGTTTCTCGCTTTTCCAGTGGTATTGTCGCAGAGTTAAAGTCGCCAGAGTGGGAGACGCGAATGCAGATATTGCGCAATCAAGTAAAAGAGTCAGGAGTCCCTGTTCCTGAAGAGGTATTGAGTTTAATTGCTATGCGAGTTCCAAATGATATTCGCAAAATGATGGGCTCATTAAAAAAGATTATTGCATTTGCAAAACTGGTAGGTCAGAATATAACCTGTGAAATGGCAGACGAAATATTAAGTCATTTAGGAGTAGTTGCCGCATAGTAATAATAAGTAATATTTATTTATATTCCGTTATAATATATAGATAAGATTGATATGTAATTCTTTTAGGAGACCAGAATTATGAAAGTTCCAAAAAAAAGATTGGATGAAATACTTCTTGAATTAGGGAAAATTACAGAAGAACAATCAAGTGAATGTATAAAAATACAGCAGAAGACGAGAAAGAATATCCAAGATATATTACTTGAAAAGGGATATATTAATGAAGTGGATCTAGTTGAGACTCTAACCGAGCATCTTCTTATTCCACATATTCGCGTTTCCAATTATGCAATTCCCAAAAATATACTTGAAATTGTTCCTGAAAATTTAGCAAGACAGTATCAAGTATTACCGATATACCTCCTTGGAAATAATTTAACATTAGCGATGGCAAATCCATTGAATATCCTTGCTACAGATGATATTCGTATGATTACGGGTAAAGAAATTGAACCTGTGATTGCTATGCCTTCAGAACTTCGTGAGGCTATTGAAAAAAATTATAGTGGTGACAGAACATCAGAAATGGAATCGTTAATTACAGAAACAAAATTACAAGATGCTATTGAAGAAGAATCTATTGAAGATATTGATGACATCAGTAAAAGTGAATTTATTGAGGAAGATGAACCCATAAAAAAAATGGCTCGTCTTATTATTTTAGATGCACTGGAAAAAGGTGCTTCAGATATTCATATAGAACCATTTGAAAAAATTATTCGTGTCCGCTACCGTATAGATGGTGTTCTTGAAGAGGCAAAATCTCCACCCAAATCAATACAACCAAATTTAATTGCACGTTTTAAGATTTTATCTATATGTCGAATAGATGAACATAGGCTTCCACAAGACGGCAGATTTCGAATCCGATTCCGTGGTAGGGATATTGATTTTCGTGTAGCATTTCTCCCTTGTAAATATGGAGAAAAAATTGTGTTGCGTATCTTAGATAAAAGTAATTTGATGTTGGATCTTGAATCAATGGGTTTCGAGCCGCAGCCATTAAACGCTTTGAGCCAAGCATTAAAATTACCCCATGGCATGATTCTTCTCACAGGTCCAACCGGCAGTGGTAAAACGACTACCCTTTACAGTTGCTTGACCCGTCTTAATACTATTGAAACAAATATTGTAACAGTAGAAGACCCTATTGAGTATGAGATGTTCGGAGTCAATCAAGTGCAGGTAGAATCACGAATTGGATTTACATTTGCAGAAGCGTTAAGAGAAATATTGCGTCAAGACCCAAATATTATCATGGTCGGTGAGATTCGTGATAGTGAAACAGCAGACATCGCTGTAAAATCAGCATTAACAGGACACCTTGTATTAAGCACCTTACATACTAATGATGCTGCGGGCGTATTTCCTAGATTAATTGATATGGGGATTGAACCATTTCTGGTGCAATCTTCAGTAGCCCTAGCCTCAGCCCAACGCTTACTAAAACGAGTTTGTAAGGACTGTAAAGAAGATATACCCGTTCCTCATGATGTATTAGATAGGATACAATATCAAGGTTTCTCACATATTCCCAATCCACAGTTTGTTCGAGGCAGAGGTTGCCCTAGATGTAGAGGCTCCGGTTATAAAGGACGAATCGCTTGTTTAGAAGCCATGTTGAACTGGCCTGAAATGCATCATTTAATTCTCGACCGTGCTTCTGGATATGATATAAAAAAACAAGCAATTGCATGTGGTATGAAAACATTGCGTCAAAATGCACTCGCGTTAGCAGCACGCGGCTTAACCACAATCGAACAAGTCCTCGAACATACCATAGCCGACTGAGTTTTCTTATTATATAAGGAAAAGGTTTTATCTCGATGGGAAAAAAAAATAGAAAATGTATACGAGTTAAAATTTATTGTTTTTTTATCTCGTGCCTTTTATTTTTTTTCTCTTGTGAAGTCGCTTATGTTGTAAAAGGAAAAGTCCTTACAATTAATGGGGAACCTCTTCCCGGTGTATCTGTTTCAAGCCCTGAAACACTAAAACATGTAATTACCGATGCAAAAGGTGATTTTGTGCTTTATCTGCAAAAACCTGTTAATACATTAGATTTCTTAAAATCTGATTATCTCCCCATGAAAGTTCCTATTACCGGATGGAAAGAAACGAATGCTTTTTCTATAAAAATATCACTGACACCCAAACCCATTGCGCCAGGAATCTACCTTCTTGAAGAGAATAAAAATCGTTATGTTCCCTTGTCGAAAGGCAAGGTCGAACGAATTCAAATCGAAGAGAAAAATTCTATTCCTGCTATCAAATTAAAAGAACCTCTACATATAAAGGATATATATCCCCGTTTATTCGTTTATCGTTTACCTCAATATGATTTAACCTTATACAAAATGACGGAATACAAGGAGGAGGAAAAAGACATTATAAAGGAAAAGAAGAAAAGAGACAAAGAAGAGAACAAAGATATTCAAAAGGAAACACAAGAACAAGATGACAAAATAATATTGATACCTGATGAACCAATTTTAATTCATACAGAATTTCTTACAGAGTTAGAACCGAGTTTATTTGTGGTAAGGTCAATAAATGAGTTAAAACCAGGCGTCTACTGTTTAAATTGGCGCGCCTTTGAAGTCCCTTTCCCTCGAATGAATGATTGTTTCTTATTTGTATTAGAAGAAAAACAGCCAGATACCCCTACCGCTGAAATTTCCCAACAAGAAGAGTCAGAAGGTAGTTCAGAAAATAAACAATCTGAAAAGAATAACGATAAAAAAGAAGAAACAACAGAAAAGAAATAGTATACGAAATATTTTAAAAGGGGAAAAGAGTACTGAAAAAAATTCAGCATTCAAGTTATTTGATGAGTATAAAATATGTTATTATCCTTTATACTCATAAGCATATCAATATTATATGGGGCTTAATAATAAGGCTATTATGACATAAAGGAAAGAAAAACACTCTAAATGGATACAGATATTAATACATCTGATTTATCGTATAAATACCCTCTAAAATTAAAATTGGAGCAGTTTGAAGGTCCTTTTGAGATACTTCTTTATTTAATCAAAGAACAAGAAATTGATATTTTTGATATACCCATTGTTAAAATAACAGAACAGTATCTTGAAATACTCGACTTGATGAAGGAACAGCAATTGGAGATTGCAGGGGATTTCCTTGTAATGGCAGCAACGCTTATTCACATCAAATCGCGTATGCTACTGCCACCTGATGTAGAAGAAGAGGAAGAGGTTGAAGAGGAAGACCCACGACTAGAATTGGTAGAACGGCTTCTGGAATATAGAGAGTTTAAAAGATTAGGAGAAAAAATAGGAGAATTGGTTGAACAACAAGATAATTATCTGCCAAGAAAATTTCCATCTTACTTAGAAACATCTGTTCATGAAGAATGGGTAGAAGTTACACTTGCAGATTTAATGAAGGCAATTAAACGGGTTTTGCGCTACTTGATTGAGCCCACAATGCAATCAATCGAACTTGAAAAATATACAGTTGAAGATAAAATCTCCGAAATTTGTGAAAGATTATCTAAACAACAAAGCGTTTCTTCATCAGAATTGCTAAAAGGATGTAAAACAATTATAGAAAAGGTCTGCATTATACTTGCTATTTTAGAACTTTGCCGACAGGGAAAAGTATTGGTTCATCAACAAGAACCTTATGGACAGTTTTTTTTATATCTAAATGCGAACAATACAACACAGTTTGTAGAAATTAGTGATTAACTGGCTGTTAAAAATATTCCCATTTGTAATAGAGAAAAGAAATCTTACTCCGTCCGAGTTAGGTAAGGCGGGGGAAGAAGAATCTGTTAGATTTTTAAAAAGGAACGGATTAAAAATATTAGACCGAAATGTAAAAGTTGGTCGGAAGGAAATAGATTTAATAGCAAAAGATGGTGATGAAGTAGTATTTATTGAGGTTAAAACCTGCCGTAATGAGAGCGGCTTCTACCCCGAAGACAAAGTAAACTACAAAAAGCGGAAAAATATAAAAAAGGCAGCCCAACAATATATTATTAAATGCCTGCCAAAAACAAAATATTATCGTTTTGATATTATTGCAATTATATGGGAACCTTCTGTCTCTATTCGTTGGATAAAAAACGCTTTTTAATTCTTTATATAGAGGTATTCTTATTCATTAGTCCATAGAACCCATTCTACTTTGCCTTCAGGAGTAACTGTAAATTTCCGTGCCCGTAAGTTTGAGCCGTTTCCTTCTTCATAGTAAACAACTAAGATACTATTATCTTTAAGTGTGACCATTGACGGATAGGCTCCTCTACAAGGGTCAACTAATAGAGGCTCACACCATGTAGCCGCTTCATCAGTGCTAACACTCATATAAGTTCCATTCTTAGGATAACGGATACCCATTAGCAATACCCCGGAAGGAGCACGATGTAAGTAAGGGCAGTGTCCGGGAAAATTCAACGGTTTGCTAATACTCCATGTTCTGCCACCATCAGCAGATAAAGAAAATCCCATTGGTTCACTGCTCCGTCCGCGTTGTGCCATAAACAAGTTCTGGTTCTTTAATACACATACATCAGGTTCTGAATCCAATTTAAGGTCACCAATGGGGACATCTATTGGTTTTGACCAGGTTAATCCTTTGTCATTTGAAAAGGACACTGCACCGTTCCCTTGTTCCCTTCCATATAAACTCATTATTAAAGTTCCATCTGGTAGTGTGCGAATTGGAGAACTACAATAATATTCTGGAAAAATCTGCTTGGATTCCGACCATGTCTTTCCCCAATCTTCGGAGCATATAATCCATGTTCCTAAACCTTCCCAGCGTTCATTCTGATTTTCGGCAGGTTTTAAGGAAAAGAAGTTGCAGATAAGTTTTTTACCATCAATTACTGTAATAGAAGGGTCTCTGTCGTCATAAAAGCTATCATATATAACAAAAGGTTCTCCCCATGTTTTGCCTTCATCGGAAGAAAATATGCCAGAAATTCTTCCACCTTTAGGGTGTTCTTCATTCGGCAAGGATACATGCGTATACCCATCATAAAACACACAGAGTAGCCTTCCATCTGGAATACGACAAATATCCGGGAAGGCTTCATAAGCACCTACACCACCATCTCTACATATAACTAAATAGTCCTTCCCCTCTTTCAATGAGGTGTTTTCCCCATACACATAGGCAATAAGCAGAACAATTGCGAAAAATAAACATAAGCAAATAGATAAAGTTATAAACCTTCTCATAGTATTCCCCTTTTTTGTTTTAAATAGAACTGTGCTTATTTGTATCATTACATTATGGATTAACTGTAGATAACAAATAAAATTAAGGAACTCGCAATGAAGCAACTTAAATTGTATTTCTGGCTTCCTATACTGGTAGCATGTTTTGCTATTACACTCGCCAGTGCACAGGATACCACGACGAATGCTCCAACACCTGAGTTGAGTAAATCCGAAACCACTCTTCAAGACCAGACCGATGTGGCTGTCACAATCTACAATAACGACCGTGCCTTAGTGCGGGAAAAGAGAAAAATAAAACTGCCTAAGGGTGAAACTCATCTAAAATTTATGGATGTGCCTGAAAAGATTTTGCCTGAGACGGTAAGTTTGAAGTCATTAACACAGTCAGGTAGTTTGCGAATCCTTGAACAGAACTATGAATATGACTTGATTAGCCCTTCAAAATTGATGGAAAAATATGTAGGTAAAGATATTAAATTAGTAAACAAAAACAAGGATTTAGATTTCTACGAAGTGCCTGCAAAACTGCTCAGCATTAATGAATCTTCTGTATTCCAAATTGAGAACCAGATTTATTTGGGACATCCGGGCAATGTGGTGCTACCCGAATTACCATCAGAATTAATTGCAAAACCTACTTTGATATGGTTATTGGACAATGACATGGAAGAACAGGAGGTAGAGGCAACTTATTTGACATCAGGATTTTCATGGAAGGCGGATTATGTTTTGATGTATGACGAGCCCAAAAATCTAATGGATTTAGAAGGTTGGATAACCCTCAATAATGATTCAGGGGCAACATATCAAAATGCTAAATTAAAATTAGTAGCAGGTGAGGTTAATATTGTTCCAGTCCCAGCACCGCAAGAAATGATGGATAGAATGGCGTTAGGTGCTGCAAAGGCAATGGCAGTCAGGGAAGAATCGTTTGCTGAATATCATCTTTATACTGTTCCGCGTCGAACCACTATCAAACAAAGGCAATCAAAACAGGTAAGTTTGCTTTCGGCAATGGGTGCTTCAGTAAATAAGATTTATGAGTATCGTGGAAATGTTTCGTTCTATCGTGACAAAATAAATCCAATTCGTAATGAAAATGTAGACACTTTCCTAATATTTAAAAATGCTGAAAATAATCAGTTGGGTTTCCCCCTACCCGAAGGTATTATTCGTGTGTATCAGGAGGACCAGGAAGGTATGCTGCAATTTGCAGGAGAAGACCGCATTAAACATACGCCCAAAGATGAGGAAGTCAGGCTGCGTTTGGGCAAAGCGTTCGATATTATAGGTGAAAGAATCCAGACAGATTTTCAGCGGCTGTCTCCAAATATTGTCGAGTGCGAGTTTGAAGTAACCATAAGAAATCACAAGAAAAATGATATTGCGGTAGATGTGGTTGAGCCTATGATAGCAGATTGGCAGGTGCTTAAAAGTTCTATGAACTATGAGAAGAAAGACGCTTTTACGATTATTTTCCATTTGCCTGTAAAAGCCGATGGTTCAGAAAAAGTTTCTTACCGTGTTCGTATTAATTATTAGTTTGCTGGTAGGTAATTAAATGTATCGTTATTTAACTGTTCAACAGATGCGTGAAGCAGACCGTCGCTGTATTGAGGAATTGGGAATACCCGGTGCCGTTTTGATGAATAATGCTGGGACTGCTGTTTTCCGCGAACTGGAACCAGGTCCAATTACAGTTATATGTGGTAAAGGCAATAATGGGGGAGACGGCTTTGTAGTTGCACGATTAGCCCTTGTAGCAGGTTGGGATGTTAAAGTATTACTTTTGGCTGACCCTTCAAAGGTTCGTGGCGATGCAGAGATATTTATGAAGGTTTATATGCGGCTTGGTGGTAAGTTATTAATATGTCTGACTGAAAAGGAAGTGCGCGAGCAGATAAGACAAATTCCAGAACAGGAAACCTGCATAGACGCACTATTAGGGACAGGAACGCAGGGCGAAATTACAGGGCTTCCGCGTGCTGCGATTGAGAATATGGATTCTCATAAAAATATTGTTGCGGTTGACCTGCCTTCAGGATTGAATGCAGATACAGGCGAAATCTGTGGTGTCTGTGTTCACGCTAAAAAGACAGTTACATTCCAATTTCCAAAGATAGGCTTTAAGAACCCTCCCGCTAAAGAATATCTTGGAGAACTGATTGTAGCCGATATTGGCATTCCGTCTATATGTGCTGATGATGAAGCATGGGAACAATTAAAACAGAAGCAGAAAGATTTGTAAGAGATAAGCCTAATGGATGTGAAAGAAGAATCATACAGAGCATTTATAGCAATTGAATTACCTCATGATGTTCAAGAAGTAATTTTTAATTCTGTGAAACCTATAATGGGTAGATTAAAACCTTTTGTGAAGTGGGTTCCTCCTGAAAATATACACCTTACTTTACGATTTCTCGGGCAAATATCTCTGTCTTTCAGTAATGACTTGCAAGACAGTATGAAAAAACTTGCAGACACATTTTCACCTTTAACTTTCAATTTAAGTGAGCCAGGTGTCTTTCCGTCATGGAGAGAGCCGCGAGTATTATGGGTTGCGTTAAAGATTGTGCAGGGGGATTTATTTCTGCTTCAAAAAGAGATAGAGACACTTGTCCAACGGTTAGGTTTGTCCCCTGAAAAGCAAAGATTTCACCCTCACTTAACCGTAGGAAGGGCAAAGTCTCCTACACCAGTTATTTCTACCCTCTGGAAAAATGTTAAAATACCTATATCGCCTGATTTTTGTGTAGATAAAGTAACCTTATTCAAGAGCACATTAGCACAAACAGGTGCTATCTACGAAGTTATGGATACTTTTCCATTAAATCATTAAGAGGGGAAAATATGCAAGAAAACAAAAGTATAAATATAACGATTGATGTTTAGAAAGAATAACTATATTACGGATAATTAAAAATGATGATTTTACAAAATGTGCTATATACACTATTTACTTTGTATATGCTGGCTATATTGGCAGTGTGGCTCGGACCTTATATAGATTTTGATTTACACAGAAGAAAATGGGGATTATGGATAGTAAAGATTGTTGACCCATTATTGCAGTTATTAAGGAAAAAGTTACCTTACTTTGGACCCTTTAATTGGGCACCGATTATAGCATTACTAATTGTCTGGCTTTTGCGAATGCTAATTATTGGGTTTTAACTTGTATCGCTTCACTACTGCCCAATGGAAATAAAGTCATTGGCCTTTAATGTGATACATTTTTCTCAATCGGAATATTTCAGCCTTACGAGGTTCTCGTCCTCTTATCGGGATTGGATAGTAGTCTATATAATAGTTTTCAGGAGTAAGGCACAAGTCAATATATTCATCCATCCATGCGAGTTCCTCATCAGAGAAATAATCATTTATTATTTTATCTAACGAGTTGGGATACTTCCCGTTTTTAGCATGATATTGTTCCAGTAAAACGGTCAAAATTGAGCCATATAAGGTGCTCATTGTAGCGTTGTATTCTAAAAGTAGGTCTTGCCAGATATCGCCCGAATAAAACTTCCAGAATTCAGGTTCGTAATAGAATTTTCGTTTCTTTAGCGAGTTTATATCGGTTAAGGCATTATATAGTTCGCCTTTGTTGTAGAATACAGCATTTTCGAGGTCTTTCCATGTAGAAGTCTCAAAAGTTGGACGGTGTTTATCTATTCTTCTCGATATATCGTTATAGGAAAGAAACATAGACAGCAATTTCGGCATTGTCTGGGTAGGATTACCATTCATAAGGATTTCGTGTTCTTTGACAAAATAATTCTCAAAGAAAAACAGAGATTTTTGATATATTGTTTTGAAATCTTTTGACTTGACTTCATCCTTTATATTTGATAATGAACACAGTAGGTCTTCATAAAAGGGGTCATGAAGCGATGGGTAGAGAGCCACCGAACGAATCACAAACAATAAATGTTTCGACATTATAGAATTAAAGTTATATGCACTATCAAATTTAGTCAAAAAATGGTTAAATGTTTCCAGCCAATCTGATGCACTTTGATAATCCCCATTCTCCAAATATATAAGGATATTTGCAAACTCGATAAGCAAAAGATTCCATTCAGAAGATAGTGCTGGACTGACTTTCGAATTATAAGGAAGAAAAAAATCCTTTTTGTTTGCTTTCTTAATATTATTTAATACATCTTGAGAATGACGAAGGAAATCAGTTTTCCAATCTTTTTCTGGGGATATACAATGGTCTGGCTTTTTCTTATCTGTGGGGACAGTAAATAAATATTTATACTTTGAATATGAATCAAATTCATCTTGTATAAGTTTTTCCTTTATTAAAAATCTATACAACATAGCAAAATCATATCCTGAGTAGTGTTTAAGTCGGACTTTGTCATACTCAAACTGAAAACTATCCGGGCTTTTTTGGATATAAACATACCATTGTATAGGTGAAAAGTATCCACAGAATATTCTTTCTGAAATATTCAACGCCCCTTCAAAATAGATATATCCATTTTCACTGGTCTTGGCTTTTTTTAATATCTCTTTATATTCAGGGCAGATAGGTGGTGCTGTAAAGAATGCTCGAGATAAAAATAAGAAGATTAAAGGCACAATCAAAATCACTATAAATAAGATGATGGCGTTTCTAAGTGGTCTTAACCCTTTCTTCTTAAACATTAAATATTTTCCCTCTGGTTAAAAATATACAAAAAAATTTGCTTAATTATATAAAATTTTGGTGTGTTATCAATACTATGTTATTTATGCTGAGAGAAGAGCCATTTAGATAGGTCTATTTCATCGTAAGCCTTGACCCAACTGTCATGTTTTACACCCGGATATTCCGTATATCTTATCTTTGTATTTCCCGTGTCTTTAATTTTTTGAACAAAATTGCGAGAATATTCAGGGGGGACGACATTATCATCTGTTCCATGGAACGCCCAGATAGGCATATCTTTTAGTTGCTGAACTCGTTCTTCTACATCCTTTGGTGATTCATCAGGAATCTGTAAGAGTCCCAGTTTCTGTTTGATAAAATTTAGTTCACCTCCACCACATATAGGCACTAATGCGGCAAAGAAATCTGACCGTTTTGCACCGTAAATCCAGGTTCCAAACCCACCCATAGAAAGACCAGTCAAATAAATCCGCTTTTTATCAATGTTATATTCTTTCAATGTTTCATCTATGCACTTATCAATGTCATCAATCATCTCATTGTAAAACCTATCTGAGGGGCATTGTGGAAACACTACAATTGCTTCCCATCGCTCTGGATGCCGCCGTATTGAACTACCAATGCCTATCTCTGTTTGAGATAATCCATTATTATTTCGTTCCCCTGCTCCATGCAAGAAAACAATCATCGGTATTTCAGTCTCTGGCGTATATTCATAAGGAACATACACGACATATCTCTTCATCAAGTTCCCATTATCCAGCGTTTTATTAATAAACCCTGTGCAAACACAGGTTTTGGGCACTTGTAAAGATAGTTCAGCCTTTTCCTTTACATGAGCACATCCCATTACTATTAGAAGGGTAAAACATAAATATAAAGCATAGACAATGTAAAAATTCTTATGTTTGTGGCTCTTGCTAATGTTCATAATTGTTTCTCCTCTTTTAAGAATGCTATTCATTTATATTTTCCAATTTGAACTGTCAGAGTATTTACTATATAATGTTATGTTTATTTGGTGCAAGGTGAACTGTGTTATAACAAGGTGTGTATATTGATGCGTTATAGTCTTTCTTTCTTATCCACCTTCGAGGGGATGGACCAAACATCTTTCAATATGGTTCTTGAACTTTCTGCAAATAGCCGTGGTGGCTTAACCAGCCGTTATTTAGCGGCTAAACTCGAAGTCTCAGAGGAAACGGTTAACTATATTTACAAACTTTATCCTAAACTATTCTTTTTTGATTTAAACCGTATCAAAATAGTACCAGAAGCAATTCCTATAATACACAGGGTTCGTGAGCATTTGAATAGTCATGGAGATGTCGTCTCGATTTACAAAGCATCACAGGGATTGTCCAGTTCGGAACGAAGAGAACTTGAACAAAAATTGAAAATAAATCGTGTAATGGGTTGGGGCTCGTTAGCCAGCGAATTGATTGAAAAAATTTATAAAACGCCAAATTCAGTTTTAGAATATGTTACAAGTTATCAATTCTCCAATTTAGCCAGAGAAATATTCGACTTCTTATGGCAGACAAAAACAGGTATTGTGCCTATAAACCAGATAAGACAACGATTTTCTGATTATAGTAATATAGAGATTGAGGACAGTATAGAAGAATTACAGAACCACTTTGTTCTTTTTGAACTTTTCCGTTTCAATGGTCAAAATAGATTAAATCGTTTTATTAGTATCCTTTCAGAAATTCGTCATCATCGAGAAAAAATTAAGGAAACAAGAGAAACTTTAAAACAACCCCTACCCCCTGCAAATGTTAAAATAACCCACATTAAATCCTGTGGAATTTCTCTGGCTGAAAGGACTTCTCGACTTGTTGCAATGGTTGCTGTTTCTCCTGTTCACTTAACATCTACCAGACAAATTTCTCGTACCGATGAACAAAGAATTTATAGTGAAGACGCAGGGAACGCTCATTTTTCTATGGATACTATTATTTGGTTTGCAAATAAAACAGGCTGGATTACAGAGGTAGATAATACTTTATGTGCAAACAATCTTAAAGACATTGCACAATTATCACTTTTAGAAAGACTTAAAGCACTCTATTATGCAGTTATACAATCTAACAAAATAGACCTCATTTCAGTAGCAATTATTACAGAGATTCAAACACTCAGAGCACTTACCTGGTATTCATTGAACGATTTTATAAAAAGGGTTGCTGCGCGATATCGGGATATATCAAAGTATGAATTACGCCCAACAAAAAATGATACCTGGGAATATTTCTCGTCCTCTGGAAATTATGATGATAAAGGTGCAATCTATCTTATTGAAAAAAACTTTTTTGAGTTTGGTGTAGTAGAATTTGGCTCTTCAAAAAGGCAAAGTTATTTCCGTATAAGTGAGATTGGCGAATATTTATTATTCTCTTCTGAGCCTTCAAAAAATTTAATAGAGAAATACAGTCGTAAGAATGAACTTGTGGTTCAACCTAATTTTGAAATTATTGTGCCTACCATCGAATTTGACCCTCTGCAATTAATCTGGATAGAACTATTTACACAAAAGAAGAGTTCAGCAGGTCCTGTTTCCATATATGCACTAACAAAGGAATCCTTTATAAAAGGATTACAAAGTGGAGCCGACCCCAACCAATTCATACAATTCTTAATGCAAAATGTTCGCAACCAAAAAATACCTCCTATTGTAATTACTACAATGGAGGATTGGCTACATACAATCAAACGGGTAAAAATGTGTCATGTCATTCTAATAGAGGCACAGGATTCGTTAATCATTGCAGATTTGCTACATAGG
>DAOOVZ010000016.1:20511-27671 GCA_035370665.1 Candidatus Hydrogenedens sp. | reverse complement strand
AAATCTTTTCTACCGCTATTAGTTCTTAATACTACAAAATAATCTGGCTTTTCTATTGCCGTATCAATATAACCTTCAGGAAAATAATCCGCAGCAGGTTCAAAATATCCTGTAGGTGGGTCATTGGGACATCTTCTCCTTCCGCCCGAAAACTGCAACTTGACCTTCCACCATGGGTCTCCCCCTCCCGGAGGGAATGGCTCATATTCCCATGAAATTTTCCCATCTACTAATCCGCCCTGGTCCTTTGTCATTGGATACATTGGACAATCACTATTTGCAAAAGAAATTCCAAAACTGCTTCCAGAAGGGTCAAGAGGCACGGGAAAATCAAACTTGCCATTGCCGCCCTGACCTTTTTCATAAGTATCATGCCACAACCAGGCACCGTTAAATGAATAGTCATTTTGAACTGCTGTGTCACAATCTCCTCCTGACGAGGTTGTTATTTCATCTAACGCATAGTTTGGATTAAAACCACCATTCCCCGGCGGACCATAAGGGTCACCGCCAATATCTGTCAAAATAAGATTTATCTCTTCAATTTGAGCATCTGGACTTCCATGCGCATTAATTCCTATTACAGGCACCCATGTATCTACAGGCCAGATATGACGAATATCCAGGATTTCTCCTGTTACCGCTTCAATGAATGTATTGGAAATATCCCACCTCGGTCTTGAATGTTCTGCCACAGGTGTATACATAAAGAAAGGCCAACTTGAAAGGTTGCTATCTTCCCCAGGTCTATATCCAAAAATAGTATCCCCCGTTAAATCATACACATTGAAATGTGCTTCATACTGATTCTTTTCATCCAGTATATCTCCATCATAAAAATTTGGGCTATAAGAGTCAACTGGTGCCCCATCGCTTTGGGTTGGGAAAGAACCTACGCCATAGTTCCAATAAGGGAAAGGAATTGCACTAACTATTGTGGACAAATTGGGTCCACTATAAGGTTGCATCCGTGCCATAGTTACTCTTACACTCATTGAATTATTATTCTTCCAATTATATGTAAGACGAGCCGCTACAATATAACCAATTCCTGGGTCTGGTCCTGCGGTTACCCATTGTTTTAATATACCTTCGGTAGTATCTACACCACCATCGCCAGAACGAATTTTAACAAAGGGAAACAATTTTGTAGGAGGATTGTTTTGGGGATTTACTGCTCCAAATGGGTCTGTAGGGTCATATTCAGAGCTTTGAGGATTCATTGTAAAATTAAGGTTATAATTCAAATCCTCAGAAAAATTACCAAAGGCATTTGGCATCTCATAAGGATAACCATACCTATCCCAGGTCAACATAGGTTTACCCGGCACAATACGAAAAGCATTGGGCGTTCCCGTAATATAAACCAACCTACCATCATAATTAAAATCTAAAACCTCATCAGGTTTTCCATCTGGACCCCAGTCTACAAAAAGACCAAACTCCAAAATATCCTCAGGTTCCAGACTTCCAGTTAAACTCCACAATTGATAATTTAATTGAACCAAAGTGCGTGGAGCAGGTTGGTCCGGGGTGTATTTCATATTAAAACTGAATAAAGGAGTCCAGTCATTTAACGGTAATAAACCTTGTCCATCAGTTATCAAATCCTTTGCATCAAAGTTTGCCTGTGGCATTTGCCCTTCTGAACGAACAATAACATAATCTTCTTTATATATTGGTTGGTCATTAATAGAAGGACAGTAAATATATTCCTCTTGTGGATTATTCGGATTTGCAAGACGAATCCGCATACCTATAGTATATCTACCTCCCACTTGAAAATACTGTGAATTTTGCCCACCAAGGACAAAAACCTGATTCTGTGGTTCTACACGCGGGTCATATCTCTGTTCTACTTGATACTGCCATTGAAATCCCTGCGTGCCCGGCCTGCCTCCAGAAGGGGAACTTATATACCATGTTATATTTGTAATATTAGGCATATCATTGGGACCAAACTCGGGAGAAAGTTCATATATTAACCTTAACCCTACTGACAAAGGTGCAGAACCATCTGTCGGGTCTGCAACAAAAGTAAGCCTCGTTATTTGCCCACAGGTTGGATAAACAAGATTAACAATTTGACCAGGAATAAAAGATGGTAAAATACCTAATAATGATTCAGTTGGTGCTGACGAGGCTATTTGAACCCTATTTCCAGAACTCAACAGACTATTACTATCATTTGAATTATTGCTGACAACAATCTGTTGACTTTGTTCAACCTTAAAAATTTTATCCTTCTCTAAATAACCTAAAATCGCAAGTGTAAACAAACATCCAGTAATAACAAATAACTGAAATAACGAATAAGGTATCTGCTTCAGTTTCACGGTAATTTGCTCCTTACATTTGTTTCATTAAATAAAATATAGCCTTTTACCTTTGTAAAGAAACTATCACTCATAAATTTTTAATGTCTATCATATTCTTTTCTTATAAAATTGCACTCTTATAGATTTTAATATATTACCACATACAATAATCATATATGAAACTTTTACTCACATTATAAAATTGTTTCAATTAGTTTATCATTTCTCAATAAACAATATACAATCTTTCTGTTATTTAATTTCTTAGAAAATTATAATACATTTTTATAATTATGTCAATAATTTATTTGATTTTCAAATTAAATTGCAACATTTATACTATTTTTTTCAATAAATTTATTTTACAGCATATTTAACATTTGTTTGTCAAGAGAATTCCTCAACTCAAACAAATAATAGAAAAACAACATTAAATAAAATAAATCAAATCATACCTCATGTATCTATACCTAACCCAACTGCTAATATGAGGACACTTTTCTATGCTATAAGTATTATAAACCCCTATTTTTATTTAAATTTTCTAAACAACAAAAAATATTCGGTATAACAATTGAATTAAAGATTTCTCGCTTCGCTAAAAATGATAAAGAGAACTAAATAAACATAATAGAGTTTATATTTATAGAGACACCTGAAAAAAAATCTTTTTGTATCATATAATAATTAGTGGCAAAAAAATAATGATAAAATAAAAATAAGCATTTTTATAAATTATCAAGTCTATTGTTTGGTTTGTATTACAAGAAAATACTCTGTCCCTGCAGAACGCCACTTTTTGATAAGGTAATTTTTAAACACAAATATTATGAATAGATGTAAAAAAACTCCTCACCTAGCAAAGAGAAGATGTCACCTCAGCGACGGAGGGGTCAGTTCCCCTTAAACACCCCCTATAATGACTCCCCATTTTGCAAAAAGGGATATTTTATTAATCCCTAATTTGTATAGAAAGCCTTCTATAAAAAGGAGAATTTTATAAGACGCCATGACCGCTACAATTTGAATATCTCTTTGCATTTTATCTGTCGCCTTTAGATTTATCCATATCAAATAAGATATAAAAATATAGACAAAAATGTCTGCTCTACATTTTTTATTTGGTATTCTGCATATCTTGTATGGATTTCATCATATCTCTTACTATGTCTAATAATTCCTGCTTGATTAAATATACTCCCTCTTTGCCATCTTTCTTTGCCCAACGATAACGGGCATCACTTTCATTTGTCGAACCAATTGTCAATGTGCCTGTCACCATATTTGGTCTTTGTTCTTTTTCTTTCGAAATAACTGATATTTTCAAAACAGGCTCTGCAACTTTTGCCTCGTCTTCTTTTTGATTGCTCACCTCTGCTGCGGTTAATGTGGACAGATAACGAATTGCACGCAACAAATCCCCTTGATTGGACAACACCTTGTTTTCGGGTTTCTGTACTGTCCAATTTCCTTCAATTTGTTTAAATATATATTCATTGGAATCCAGTGTTAATGCAATCTCCCCTATTTCCGCAGGTGAAAAACGGTATAGCAATAAACTTCGGAAACTTTCAGGACGAACCCAGAGTTGTGAAATTACATCATTTAAAGCAATACCGACTTCTCCTGTATCTTGATTAATATAGCAATGGAGATTATCATCAGGAACAGGCACATATCGAATCTCTATTATTTCGCTATTTGCCATGGAAAATCTTAAAATATCCTTTGAATTATTTAATCCTCGCTCCTCCCATGTCCCACCAGGAAAACTCTCTACTTCAATGTCTTTCAATTTGCCAATATAATTATTGATATTTAATACATCTATGTCATCCATTGGCGGTTGAGTCATTACCCAGCCTTTATCTTGTGTTTTTTCAAGGATAAACACTGTATTATTATTTTCAATTCTTTCAATCTTATTTATATTGGTAAGGTCTCGTGTAAATATCTTGTGATTGCGGAAACTTTCTGGTGAACGCGGTAATAATTGCATAAATTGCGGGTCTAATAGAAATACAGAATTCTGTCCTGCTAATTTTGCAAATACACCTGTGCAATCAGAAATTTTCAATCGTCTTCTCTTTTCCTTATCCTTTTCCTGAGTGCTCTGCCCTGCTGTTTGCATTCCGCCCAGGAATAAAGTTTGTGGTTTCCGTTCTTTAACATCGTAATAAGTAAGCCGACAGAAAGGTGTGTCTAATCCATAATCAGACAAATTTTCAGGATTATCAATAAAGTCTCTACCCACTCCATATTGAATTTCAGACGCTAAAGCATTCACAGCCTCCTGGTCTGCAAGTCCCTTGTTGGGAGAAATAATATACCATGGTGCATTCTCATTTTCGCGTTCCATAATCACTACAACCGATTCCTCTCCTACCTTTGGCATATATTCAGAATCTTTCATTTCATCGTCTTCTGTCCATATCCTCGCAAACTCAATCCGCGATAATGGAACCTCCCTATCTTTAACCAGAAAGCGAAAACGCAAATCTTCTAAGGAGCGATTCAGTTCAAAAAACTGTTTGTCATCAACCAAAAAAACAGATTTCCCATCCCTTGTTGTATACCGATATGTGTGGGTTGGGTCTAAAAAACCAAACGCAAGTTCAATAGGCTCGTTCATTCCATCAACCACAGCCTTTATTGTCAAAGCGGGTTTATCCAATCCATAAGCCGATTTATCTTCTACTTTCTCCAGTAGTGTTCTTTGATTTTTTAGTTCAGTTAATTTTTGTGCAACTCTGTCCCACATCAATTGAAAGGCAGGAATATCTGTTGAAGGCTTTTCAAAATTCCATTTTCCATCTGCACTCTTCTTCCCGACACATAGAGGTTTTCCTGCCTGTTGTAGATGTAATTCACGCACAGCCGACTGGTCAAAGGTAAATATCTTTTTGGCTTCCTCTTGAACTATCTTCTTTTCTTCTTTCCACCAATTGGAAGTCCAATATAAAACAATAAGGACAACTAAAATCAAGATTAAAACAGAGGTGCTACGCCATCTCACAACGGTCTCCTCCTTACAATATAAGTAATAAGCCCTGCAATGAGAACAATCTGTGGTGTTAACATTACAGAACACCAGACAAGCCACCGTCTCTGGGTATCTGATAAAACTATAGGTTTATCTTCTTTCATTGTAGGCCTTATCAAAATCAACTCATCATGCTCCGTCAACCATGCAAGACTATTCAAAAGAAAATTTATATGTCCACCAATACTAATTCGTTCATTTGTAATAAAATCCGCATCCCCCATTACAACAAAACGACCTGTCTTTTTCGTTCCATCAGGGGACTCTATACTTTTTGTTCCGGCAACTGCTACATATAACGGTCCCTCTTTCTCCCCGGGTTCATATTTTACAGCACCACCTTCAGCCAGACGCGAAAGGTCTGTCTCTGCCCAATATTCTGGCGGTGTTCTCAACAGTGGAACTACTTGAATATTTTTCGGCACATTCTCAGCTGGTCCCACAGTGCGAACAGCCCTTAATAGCAATGGCTGGTCCATGCGTTGAGTAATGGGATGGTCTATTCGCATTGAGCCACGGAAATCCATGAAATCTTTCTCTACCTTCTCAAATGGTTTCGGGTCAGAACGGAATTCAATTTCCCAGGGATTCTTCCTTTGGACGGTGAACGATATATCAGAACCTACCTCTACCCCTAATTGTTCTTTTAACCAGGGACGAAGATTCTCCACACCACTTTTACCTAAACGAACACCTATCCAGGGTTCTAAAAAAATCATTAGCCTGCCACCTGAATCAAGAAAATCTAATAGTGCCTTCAACTCCTCACGGTTCAAATCCCCTTTCGGATTATGGATTATTACCACCTCATAACTCTTGGGAACTTCAGGAAGTTCAACACTAATCTGGAAAGGTTCGAGTTTATATGTTTCACCTTCAATGATTGCCCTTGCTATAGACAGTCCATCAGGATTTGCGTCATCCAACGGAGTCTCATTATGTCCCATCAAATAGCCAACCTTTGTTTCAGACTCTTTTAATACACTAATCAAGGCTTGTGTAAAATCTCGTTCCTCCATGCGTGGATTTGCTCCATTCAGCATAATAACCCTTTGCCGATTTCCACATTTCAACACAACTGTTCCTTGTGTTGAAGCATGGGTAATATTCAAAGATTCCAATTGCACACGGTCTATCTGCGGGTCTAATGTTTCTATACTCAAAAACGGCGTATACTTTTTGCACTGCTCTAAAAATCGCATTGTCTTGTCTTTTGCAATAACGACCTCCTCCGTATCAATATCAACGAAAAAGCACAGAACCTTTACCTCTTTATTTATAGATTGCAAAACATTAATCGTCTGCGGGGAAATATTCCGACGGCCTTCCTGAGTCAAATCAATAGAGACATTCCAGCGTAGGACAAAAGCATATAGCACAATACAAATCCCCAAAAATGCCAATGTGGAAACAATAGCATTTAACCCTGAAGCAGCACGACCTGACCAACCAGATTCTTTAACCATATTCAAAAAGACAAAAACTAACCAGGCAACCCCTGAAATAATAAAAATACCACCAAACAACAATACCCAGAGATTAAATATCTCCTGCTTCCAGACCAGATAGTTTAACACCAACAGCAAACTTACAGCCGAAATGATTCCGCTATATGTTTTTAAGTTTCTTTTCATTCGCAAATAAACACTCCTATACCCTTATTTTCGCCAGTTTCTCGATTCTAATGCTCGAAATGTCAGAAACACAAAAAACGCAGTGCAAAGTAAATAATACACGATGTCCTTGGGCTCAAATATTCCCAGAGCCATATTTTTTGCATGATTATCTAACGGTAGTTC
>DAOOVZ010000016.1:0-20411 GCA_035370665.1 Candidatus Hydrogenedens sp. | reverse complement strand
TGGGCTCAAATATTCCCAGAGCCATATTTTTTGCATGATTATCTAACGGTAGTTCCAATAACAGGGAACGAAATAGCCAATATATATTTTCAACTGAACCTCTTAAAAACCCGGGAAAGGTATTCGGCAAAGATGTTTTTTGAGGCATTTTCTCTGCTACATTGCCGACAATAAACAATAATAAATATACCCCGAAACTAACCAGACCCGCAGTAATAGGATAAGTTATCAACGATGAAATAAACAATCCCAGACTCAGAATTGCCATTCCCATCAAAAATACTGAGCAAAGTCCAAATAGAAATACGCTCCATTCCATATCTGTAAACGGAAGCAATAAGAACACATTGATAGCAATTAGGCCTACTGCGAGCAATAGAACCGCCAGAGCAGAACCAAACTTACCAAAAATAATGTCACGGTCTCGCAAGGGATAGGTTAATAACAATTCCATAGTTCCTTTGTGATACTCCTCTGAAATTAAACGCATTGTTATTAAAGGAGAAAGAAACATAATCATAATCCCACAAAAAACAAAATACGGACTCAAAAAAGTCTCTTCAAAATCTGGAACTGTGGTATAACCAAACTGAAAGGGCGATTGCGATATTTGCACATAAGTAAGGAAAGATAAAACAAACGCTGTTCCAGTCAAAAGGGCAATAAGTCCTAAAACCACATATCCCGATGGTGTCACAAAGAAACTGATAAACTCTCTTTTACCAATATTCCATGCAGATTTCATTTCTCTATTCCTACTCCTTCTCTCGCAATGGCTTTCAAGAATGCTTGCTCAATCTCAACAGTCGGTTTAGTCGGGTCAATTGTAATTTCAGATACAATCTCGCCTGCATTCATAATTAGTGCCCGCGAACATAATAACGAAACCTCTGAAAGAATATGTGTGCTCAACAAAACCGTGTGTCTTTCTCCAAGGTTTTTTATCAAATCACGGATTTCTACCACTTGTTGCGGGTCCAATCCTACGGTAGGCTCGTCTAAAATAATTACAGGCGGCGAACCAATAAGTGCTTGAGCCAATCCCAATCTTTGCCGAAAACCTTTCGATAGAACACCGACAACTCGGGAATATACCTCTTCTAATCCACAGGTTTGCACAACCTCATCAACTGCAATTTTACATTGTGTAGAGGAAAGACCTTTGACTTTAGCAACAAACTTCAAAAAGGATTTGACCGTCATTTCGTCATAAAGTGAAACGCGCTCAGGTAGGTATCCAATCAGTCGTTTCACCTCCAATGGATACTCATGTATCTCATACTTGCCTATTGTTGCTGTCCCATAACTTGCAGGCATAAACCCTGTTAAAATACGCATCATTGTGCTCTTGCCTGCACCATTAGGACCCAGTAATCCGACTCGTTCACCTTCCTTAATAGAGAAAGATACCTCTTTCAAGGCACGAAACGAACCATAATACTTTGTTAATTTCCTGACCTCAATCATGATTTCTAATCACCATATTCATCAATTTGATAAAAAATTATTTCCAAAATGTTATATTCTTGACACATTTTCATTTCTGCTAAAAGAACAATCGGCACTTTTTTCTTTCTAAACGGAATCCTTTTCCGATAGAACGATATTAAATAGAACTATTATAACCATACTCTATTGATTTTCAGTGCTTTAAATCAAATCTATCCCTACAATCAATCTCTGGCACAAAACATGCCCCATATTATAATGCAAAAAGAAAGGAAATTACATGGTAGTTCAATGTTGCGTATGTAAAAAAATCAGACTCAACAGAGAATGGACTAAACCGAACAACGAACAACTACATAACGAGAAAATTAGCCACACCTACTGCCCCGCCTGTGCCCACAAAACCCTAACCGAATACCACAAAAACCGTCGTCCCCTCCTTTCACATTCGGATAGTCCTCTCAAACTCTTATCACATTCTAATCACCTCAAATACCCCCAACACTAAACAAAAAAATCTTCTCAAAATTTTTAACAGAACTCTTTTCCTCGATAAACTTGTTAATTGATAATAATAAATATATATAAATTCAAATTGTGTTTCCTATATTTCTATTTATATTTTGCTTATATTTATAGTAATGTTTATCTTAACTTACTCTAAATATTTTAAATGTAGGGATATCTAAAAATTAAGGTAATATTGATTATGAAAAATAGAGAAGAGGGGTAGAAATTATAGGAATAGATAGAATTTTTTTAGTAAATTATAATGCATTTTAATTTATTTTTTTTATCAATTACTTACAATATTTCTAAGATAGATTGTCAAATTATATGGGAAATTAAAAATAGTCTTAAAAAAAGAAGATACGAGTTAGATATTTATTATAACTTGAATAGAAGAAAAATCTATTTTTTCACTTTTTAATAAAAATTCTTTAAAATAAAAAATCTTTCAATAAAAATAATTTTTTTCAGATGTCTCTAAATAAATTTAGAACCATCGAAATTATTGAACTCAATAAACGAGCCCACTAAAGATAGCAAATTCATAAAGATTTTGCGTTAATTATAGTTATAATAACAAATTAACCCCAATCATACCCGTGTCTTGGGCAAAGTTTTCCAGTCCCCTTACAATTAGGACAAGATTTCTGAGGATCGCCAAATATATTTCCTGAGTAAACTGTTCCTTTACCTTTGCATGTGGGACAAGTAGTTAGTCTTGAATTACATTTCCTGCAATGTTCATCAGCCATAGTTTGTTCTCCTTCTGTTTAAAGTTAATAAATAAACTCTATTTTTTCCCAAATATACTATTATCTCTTTTCTATTTTAATATTACCTTCTCTCAACATCTTCTATCTACAACCTACTGCCCCCTGACATCTACTCTAATCCTCAAATTTTTTCTTATAAAACTAGCAACCATTTGTAAGAATACTCAAAATGATACAAAATATCATTATGAATATGGGGGCAATATCAAATATATCACTAGATTTTGAACTATTATGAGAAATAAATAATATATAGAGAATACTAGTAATAAGAAATGAAAAGAAAAATGACGGAGACGAAATATAGGAGACTATTGTATCAATAACTTGTAATAATATTTCTAATAATATATAAGCTATTCCTACAACTACTACTATTATTATTGTTCCAAATAATATAAGACTGAGAATATCCCATATTGATTCACTAATATCCCATATTGATTCACTACTTGAATAATCATTTTTTGTTTGTGGTTGGGTATTTACGGGTTCTATTGATTTCGGTATACTTTTTTTAACTTTCTTTTGGTCTTTTTTTACTCCATTACACTTCTGATACATATCATCCAATTTATCCTGTGCTTCCTTATTTCCTTGTTCTGAAGATTTTTTATACCATTCCATCGCTTTAACATAATTCTTTTTTACTCCTGAACCTTTCTCATACATTCTTCCTAAATAGAACTTTGCCTTACTATCCCCTTCCATAGATAATAATCCAAAATGAACCCATGCCTCTTCATATTTCTTCGTATTGTATTGTCTCTCACCTTCTTCTATGCTTAACCCTGGTATCTTTCCAATCTTACCTAAACCATTTACAATTAATCTCAATACTTCTTCATCTATATCCTTTAAATCCCTCTCACTAATATCTATCTGCTTATATGGTAAATATTCTTCCTTATCTATACCTATCTCTCTTAAATCAAGATACACTTTGCATAATTGAAGAAGCATCGTCTTACCGTCTTCTTTTCTATCATCTCCATTTAAACCCATTAAATACTCATAGTTTGAAAAAAACCTCTCTAATTTCTCATCTCTCTTACCACTGCTACTAACATATTCATTATAAATTTTTCTTAATATCCCTCTCTCTAAACGTCCGTATATCGTTTCTCTACCAGATTCTAATACCTTTACCTCATGGCGAACCAATAAGTCAACAAGAAATTCTACATTTACAACATTACCATACAAACTAAATGGCAAATCTTTCCTCACAGTATACACAAAACGAATAACCTTACTCTCCTTCACAGAACCCTCCAATAATTTCTCTATCCACACACTCAGGTCATAATTCTTATTATACTCTAACCATCTTCGTATATTTCCCCGTCCCAGAAGTTTAATTGCTAACACAAAACTTTTTTCACTCCTAATAAATGCCTCTGCTAAACCCTCCAAATCTCTATACTGCTTGCCTAAAAATTTATATGGCTTCGCATAGCCCTTCTTATCCACTACTGCACTCCGCTTCACCGGAATATCTCTATCACCCAAAAGCCATCTCCGAACTTCGTCATAACCCCACCTATACTCTTTATTCCGCGTCAATAAGCCCATTAACAATTCACGATATTCACCCGCCTCTTCTGGTATCTCTATCTCCTCTTTAAATAATCGGTATAGTATTAATCTTTCATTCAAACCTGTAAACGGATGACTACCCAATACTAATTCATAAAATATCATTCCCAATGACCAATAATCTACCTCTCGTCCAATAATACCACTAAAACTCTCTGGGGCCGAATACATCGATGTCCCCTTTACCGTAGTCATCTTCTTCGATAACTCTGCGTCTATTACAGAAGATACTCCAAAATCCGTAAATATCAAATCTAATGGATTCTCCTCTCGAACAAGTATATTCGTAGGCTTTATATCCCGATGTATCACTTCACTATCATGCAAGGTATATATCGCCTCGTTCAATTCACGAATTACTGCCCTTATATCTATCTTATGATTTTTACTATAATCCCGTAAATTGCCATACTTCGCATACTCCATTAACTCATACCAACGATGCATCTCCTCATCATATTCAACCTCATAAATATATACCAAATGCTCCTTATATCTATGACTTAACTCTTGAACCTGCCTCAATATCTCCGGCTTCGGGTCCATCCCTCGACGATACAACTTCAACGCATAGTCCTTACCATCACTACCACGAACACGATATATATCTGCTTCACCTCCACAAGCAGGCAACTCCTCCACTACCTCATAATCGCGAAACCTCCGCAATTGTATCCCTGTTGTCTTACTCTCCCCTTGACCAATCGGCGTCTGTAAATCCCCCTCCTTCTTAATCACTGTCCTGTCTATTTCTTCCACACTACCTTTAATCACCGTCTTGTCTACTTCATCGCCTCTACCTTTAATCACTGTTTTGTCTACCAAATCATCAGACATGTTTCCACCATTCTCCGATGAATAATTTTCCTCTTTCCTTACAGTTTTATCTAAATCCTCTTGCATTTTCATTCACCTATTTTTAATTTTTTTAACGATTTAACAAAGGATTTTATTGTAATTTTCTTTCTTGCTCTTTAATCTGTGTAGTCTTTTGTCCTTTTCTTCTTTTAGATGTTTCTTTCCTTTCTATATAAACTATTCCTACCTCTTCTGGCTCCTGGATTGCTTTGATTTCAATTGGGTATCCTTCTCCATTCATTTGTGTTATTGAATCTTTATATGTCTCACACCACTTCTTGGCTACCTCTACATCCCTCTGCTTCTCATATTCACCTATATCTGTTTTTTCTGTTTCCTTTGCAAATCGTGTAATAATATGCCCTTCTTTATCAAACTTTACCTGTAACTTATAGTCTTCTCCTAATGGTGTCTCTAATTCTATTATCTCTTCTTCTTTTATCTCTGGAAGTGTTTCCTTTTCCAGTAATGTATAACCCTTAGATTCTAATGTCTGCAAAAATTTTTCAAAAGCCTTCCGCTTCTCTCGAATAAGTGCCTCCTTCTTCTTTGCATCCCGATAGGCTTGAAAATATCCCCAGAATTCTTTGGACTTTATATATTTCTTCTCTAATAACTCTGCCCCTAACTTTCTTATATCGGAATCTTCTAATTCTTCATCTTTTAATATAGAATTTATTTCATCCTTATATACTTTTGTATAGTAATAATCCTCCTTTATCTTCCCGTAGGTTATTTTTACCCTATCTTTTAAGTTCCTTAATATTGTTGGCTTATTTTTATTATCATCAAGATACTGATTTATTTCCTTTTCTAATGCAAGATACTCTTCATTATCCATATCTTTTATTAGAAACATGTATTTATAAAGGTCTTCTTCAAGTGCATGCAACTTTTCTAATGCTTCTTGTTCCTTTTTCTCCTTTTCTTGAGATATGACCTTATCCATAGAAAAATCATCAGAAATAAGTTTAATATCTATTAGTATATTAGACTGCTCCAATAGAACTTTCATCTTCTTTGTATATTCTTCAAGCAATCTCTGTTTTTGTAAAGGTGAATGAGTAGATGTTTTTAATGCCTTTATATCATCAATAATTTCTTTGATTCCCTTATGTAATTCACCTTCTCCTTTGGGTAATAATTCTTCATCAAATTGTTTCTCTATAGTTTGATATATGGTTAAATAATTGGCTACTTGCTGTATTTCATTATCTAATAATTTGAGTTCTGAAAGAGATTTTTTGCTAAGGTTCTTTATCTCAGATTGCAATTTATTAACTTCATAAAACTGAGCAAGGTCTTTTATATCTTTCCATTTCTCATTTATTTGGTTACGACATTCCCGCATTTCCATTAATTCCTTTACAAGAATTTTTATTTCTATTACTTGTTGATTAATATTATTTATTTTTGTTTCCAGCCATCTTCCACTATTACCTGATGAAAACTGCTGATAAGTAAATTCTTTTAATAAAATATCTATTAAATCTTCAACCTTTTTATATTTGCTTTTTATACCAGAAAAAATTTCATCATCACACTGACTCTTAACATCTTTCAACATCTCCTTTAACTTTTCTGATATAGACTGTTTTTGACTTTGATACATTGTATAAGGGACCGCTTTATTTACAACTTTATATGTTGTATATCCGAGGACCTTAACCCCTCCTAAGATAGCAATTCCAGACAAAGCAATGGTTCTTCCTACTGCCATACCTATTTCTGCGATACTCATACTACTCATATTTTGACCTCCATTAGAATAATGCTTATGTTATCATTATCACCTTTTTCAATTGTTTTTTTAAACAGACAAACTGCTTTGTTATCACTTTCATTTTTAATACAGTCTTCCATTTCAGATTCCGTTAAAACATCCCATAGCCCGTCAGAACATAGCAAAAAGTGCTCCTCACTGGATAATTCTATCTCGAGATAATAGATTTCGAGAGAATCACTGATGGTTTTACTTGAAAGGGCACAGGTTAAGATATTGCGTTGCGGGTGAGTTCTTACCTCTTCGTGTGAAATAATACCCTGTTCTAATAACTTACCTACAAATGAGGTGTCTTTTGAAAGTTGTTGAATAAAATCTCCATTCTTTCTATAAACCCTACAATCGCCTACATTAAAAACAAATCCTTTACCACCCGAAAGATATAAACCTGCAACGGCTGAACCTATCTCTGCGGATTCACATTTCTCGTCCGCATACACACGAAGTTCGTCATTTGCCTTAGTCAAGGCAGCATAAACATTCTCCTTCGAGTCCATTTGGCTTTGGGCAAGGGTTTCAAGAACAATTTTGGAGGCTATCTCACCATACATAGCACCACCCATTCCATCTGCAACTATAAAAAGTGCTCTATCTATACCTGTAATCAATTCTTCACCAGTATCATCTGAAACAATTCTACCATTGATAAGAATTGCATCCTCATTGTTATCTCTTTGTGTTCCTTTGTTGCATATATATAAAGTTTTTATGTCCATTTTATCCTCTTATTATTTTATCTGTAATATTTTGAAATTTATATCCTCAGCAATACTTACCATATCACCTTCTTTTATCTCATATTTCTTTCCTGGATTCAATTTCTCAGTGTTGAGATAAGTATAATTAGAACTATTTAAGTCCTGGATATACCATTTATTATTCTCTAATGAGAAGACGATGTGCTTGCGTGAAATTGTTTTATACTTTTCAAGAATCTCCTTGCCTTTATGATGTCTACCGATAATATCCTCATTATACAAAGTGATTATATCTTTCTGATTTTCAAATTGAATTAATATGCATTGTTTTTCCTGTTCTCTGTTATTGGTCTCTTCTTTAATATCAGGTTTTTTTTGTGAAACATTTTCAGGTTTATCTGTGGGCAAACCAATATCTTTAGGTTCTATTGAAGAAATGATTGTCATACAACTTTTACATATTGGACTTTCTGCATTATTTTTTGTTTTACATGCTGGACAAATCTTACTTAAAGGCATTTTTTATCTCCTGTGTATCTTTTTGAAAAGGAATTCCGACCACAAAGGTCCCTTGTTTTCCCTCAATAAATTGTAGATTTCTATCTTTTTTCTTCAACCCGTGAGTTTCATAAGTCTCTTTCAAATCTGGATTGAAAATATACATTCTTTGATTCCCGGAGCCTCTCCATATAAGAGAGGTTTCATTTCCTTCGACAAAAGGTCCATCAATTAACACATCAATACAAGATAGAACCTCTGAATATTTTTTATCTAATGAATCATAAGTATACCCAGAATAAACCAATATATCGTAATAATGATACTTTCTTGCCATCTTGATTAATTTGAGAAGTGCCTCAGGTTGGTCGAACGGTTCTCCACCTGAAATTGTAAGCCTACCATACTCATTTTTTAAGTAACTTTCTATTTCCTTCCATTTCATTTTGAATCGAGGGTCAAATTCCCAGCCATGGTTTGCAATACATCCCTTACATCTAATTGAGCAGCCCTGAAACCATATACCTAAGCGTTCTCCGGGTCCTAATGTAATAACTGGATAATGAATTAAATTTATTAAGGGAACTATTCTCTTTCTCATTTGACTATTAACTCCCATCCATTTTGGCTTTCAACTATATCTATAATTTTAATACTATCATTAGGCTTCGGCTCAATTTTAATTAAAGCACGAGACAGAGGATTTATAAAAATCTCTTCAATCTTATTTCCAATACCACGACCTCCCATAGAAAGGTCCAAACACACAATATTTTTTATCTTTTCCGTTGTTTCTTCACTTATAATAGGATTAATCTTATGACTATCTTGCAATTTGAACAGAACATTTTCAAACATTTTCTTAAATATCTGTTCTGCTCCTGGTGGGCGGATGAAATCAAAAACGGCTATATTCTCACCAATTCTGTTTAATATCTCAGGCCGAGAAATCTTGAATTTGAAGAAGTCTTCAATTGCGTTCAGAATATTTTCTTCTACCTTTTCATATTCCATTTCGGTATTGATTCTCTGGATACGCTCTCCATTAGGACCAATATCGTAGACACCAAGATTTGATGTAAATACAATCAATGATTCAGAAAAATAGGTTGTTTCACCTCGCCCAGAAGTAAGCCGACCATCATCAAGAATTTGCAAAAAGATGTCTAGGATTTTTGGATGAGCCTTTTCTATCTCATCAAAGAGAACCACTGTAAATGGGTTTTGCTTTATGGAATTTGTCAGTTCTCCGCCTACATCGTAACCCACATAGCCCGGAGGTGCACCTAATAAACGCTGGTCAGAATGTTCATGACCGAACTCCGACATATCAAATCTAATATATGCTGTTTCACTGCCAAAGATTACTTCCGCTATGGTTTTTGCTAATTCTGTCTTACCTACTCCTGTGGGACCTGCAAGAAATAAAACACCTTTTGGCTTTTGTGAGTATCTCGAAAACTGCGACCCTGAGAGATTATAAAATGAACGGCGAACTATGTCTGCTGCCTTTCTAACCGCTTTCTCTTGACCCTTGACTCTCTTCTCGATTAACTGTTCCATCTGTTCAATTTTAGATAATTCTATTTTTGCCCAGGGATTCTCTATCACCCCTATCTTATATCGCCGAATCGCTTCACCGATTTCAACTATGGGCAATTTTTCTCTTCTTGCAAGGGAAACAATAGAAATAATTTCTGTTCCTTGCATTTTTGAAGTCTGGTCAACAAAAAATCCGATTATATCTTTCTGTCTGGTTTCATCTAATTCATTAAATTGGTCATCTTCGCCCATGATTGAATTTATAATCTGTTTTCGGATTTCATTATCCGGTTTAGGGATACTAATCGTCTTAACTTTTGGATTTTCGATAGTAAACCAGGAAGGAATGTCGTTTTCCTTTTCCAATATCCAGAATACCAGATTATAACGAGAATAATTAGAACCCATCATATTAGGAAAAGTGTTTAAGCAGAGACGAAACATTTTGTAATAAAACTCGTTAAGATGGCACGAGTCCCCTACCACTTCATTTAATCGTGAAGAAAAATCTAGAAACAACGCCGACGGATATTTCTCATTACAAATTATTTTTTCTATAGTATCATACCCTTTTTGTACAGAAGCATTATAATAAGTTTCTTTATTAATATTAATTCCAGTAATCTCTTTTACAAGATTCTGCTCCCCTTCTAATAATTTAAATCCAAATAACGGCTCATAACTTAAAAATATCGAGTATTCTTCTTCCTGCTTTAACATCTTTGTTATAAAATTTTTTATATTAGATGTTATTATCTTGATTTCGTCACCATCTTTCACAGGGAAAGGATAAATATCATAAATATTTCCATGCAAGACGAACTGATTTTTTACTGAAAGGAATCTAATAATCTCTTTTGCCCATTTTTGTAACATAATTGTTTCTCCTAAATTTAACATGTTTAAAAGACGAACTATATCCAATTTTCAATTATATAAAAATTTCAATATTTTCCATTAATGCTAACGGGTAAAAAAATGTCATCATTTGTTTAAAACTCATAAACAATAAAAAGGGTATTGATAAAACGAGGGTCCAAAGTCTTTTATTTAACTTGGTGTGTTTAGAATGACAGAAAAATATTCCAGGAATAATATAGGTAGGTTCAAAATGATATAGGATACATAAAAACAACAAAACCTTTGTTATTTTTATAATATCCTTTTGTTATTCAAGGGTTATATACCTTTGTCTCTTAAAGCAAAATAAGAAATATTTAAACTTCTTAATTTTCCAATACATTTCTTTTGTTTTATAATCTGAAATTGATGATAAGAAATCTCTAATATTTTGGCAACAAGTTGTGTTCTAAACTAAAAATTACTTTCTCCCTTGTTCATTTGGACTTTTGTCTTATCAACTCATTATAATACCTTTCATCTCTCTTGAAAACAATCTCAGTTCAAAAACGATATAATTAAAACCCGTTGATTATCTCTCGTAGTCATGCGGAGAGATGTCCGAGTGGCTTAAGGAGCACGCTTGGAAAGCGTGTGTACGGGGAACCGTACCGAGGGTTCGAATCCCTCTCTCTCCGCCAGTTATTACCATAGGGATAATTAAAAAGGATATGCCCACTAATCTTTAAGTAAAGGTTCTTCTTTACAGTCAGTTATATCAAGAACAATCCCATGAACAGCCACAGGTTAACCTTTTTCATAAATTATGTATGTATTCCCTGAATGTTATACCATAAAAATATCCACCCCATCTCACAGGCTATAGAGTCCAACAAAGGAATTATTTCTTCCTCCAATCTATCCTTGCGAGTTGTTGCCAGGGCAAAGAAACCCACTGGATTTTCTCCAATTCTAATGGGAACTGCAAAGACTTTAACAAACCCCTTTTCCTGTAAATTAATAGGAAAACTGTCCATTAAGGGAGAAATCTCTACAACATCATTACTCAACATAATTGTTTCAATGACTACATTATCGAGAGATATTTCTTTTAAGGATTTTTTAATTTCGACTTCCAGTCCTTCTGAAGAGATTAATATGACATTTTTAGATACAACCTTAAACACGGCAGCGGCTTCTAATGAAGTTATTTCAACTACATTATGGATAACTTCCGAAAAGGCTTCTTCCTCAGGAATCCCACACACAAGGTCTTCATAAATCCATTGCAACTGATTTTTTAATAAACGGATACCCCGTGTTAAGAACTTTGTCAAGCGGGGAGTATTTAATTCCTGCCCCAACATAAGGAACAAACTTGAGCCTGATTTTTCACCTTCAAGATTAAGACAAGCCCAGAGCATTAAAAGTCGTTGACTATCTTTAGTTAAGATTTCACCCTCAAATGAAATTGCATTCCCTATTTCTTGTTTACTTGCCTGAAGAAATTGTATCGTCTCTTCCCGAATCTCTTCCGGAACAAATACCTCAAACCAATTCCTCCCCCGAACCTCAGAAGGTAGCCATCCTATCAAATCTTTTATGCGGTCATTAACATAAACAATATTTCCCAAAGAATCAATTTGAAGAACAAGTAAGGGTAGTTCTTTTATAACCTTTAATAAATAGGTCAATCCTGGTTCTCGCAAATCTTTGGATACAGATTCTTCCTTACTTATCGGAAATATTAAAAACAATACTTTATCTGGAACATTTTCACCCTGTTTAATTCTAATTCCAAAAGCACCTAAGTCTTCTGTTGGCTTTTCTTTCTTCTTTGTCTCTTTTTTTACAATTATTTTCCAGATTTGCATCCAGAAATTTAAAGATTCTGGAATAATATTCTCTGAATGTGGATAGACAACCTCAATATATTGATTTAACTGAGTGTTTTCTAACTTTAGCCCTCGTTTAGAACCAATTAGCAGTTTTTTTATTTTCCTATCACAATATTCAATGCTACCATCTACTTGTGAGATAAGAAAACATATACCAGAATTTTTTAGTAGCCTGATAATCTCTCTTATGCCTACCTTCAACATCGGTTTTCCCCAAAAAAATATTATTAAACTGTTTTTTAATTCTGCATCTTTATAACAATTCTATTCTACTCGTATTTTAACCAATATCAACTAATCTTGTAAATATTTTTATTCATTTCTTATTTATTATCGGGAAAAAGGGATGGGGTATAAGAACTTGGAGGATTTAATCCAAAGTGTTTGTAGGCAGATGGAGTAGCAACCCTTCCTTGTGGTGTCCTTTTCAAAAACCCAATTTGGATAAGATAAGGTTCATGCACCTCTTCAATAGTCTGACGTTCCTCTCCTATTGCAACCGCAAGCGAATTCAATCCTACGGGTCCGCCTGAAAATTTTTCTATCACTGTTTTCATCAATAGTCGGTCCATATCATCAAGTCCGAGGTCATCAATACGGAGTAGTTTGAGTGCAGAATCTGACAAGGCAAGGGTAATTGTCCCATCTCCTTTGACCTGTGCATAATCGCGAACACGCCGTAGAAGCCGATTCGCAATACGCGCAGTCCCACGCGAACGCCGCGCTATCTCTAATGCTGCCTCCTCTTCAATCGGCACATTCAGGATACGGGCAGAACGAAGCACAATTATTTGAAGTTCTTGCGGCGAATAGAAATCAAGACGGCACGAATCACCAAACCGAGCCCTAAGTGGTGGAGTTAGTAGCCCGGCACGCGTAGTAGCACCAATTAATGTAAATGGCTTTAAACCCAACTTGATTGAACGAGCCGTCGGACCTTTGCCTAATAGAATATCTATTTCAAAATCTTCCATTGCAGAATAGAGCGTTTCTTCTACGGCACGATTCAAACGATGAATTTCATCTATAAATAGAATATCAAACTCGTTCAATGCTGTGAGTATTGCTGACAAATCTGCCTGCCTTTCTAATACGGGACCTGAGGTCTGATGTATAGTCACATTCATCTCATTGGCTAAAATACGAGCCAGGGTTGTCTTACCTAAACCGGGAGGACCATAAAGTAAGATGTGGTCTAATGGTTCTTTCCTCTGTTTCGCTGCGGAAATTGAGATAGACAATTTTTCCTTCACAGGCTCCTGTCCCGGGAAATCCTGCAAACGCTGGGGACGAATCTGCTCGTCAAAAATTGTTTCATCTTCAATTGGTTCCGGTGCAAATATATGTTCAGAGCCCATTACTGAGAACCTCCTTTCAAAAATTTCAAGGCAGTGCGAATCAGGTCTTCAATGCTGGCTTGTTCCCTTAATTTTTTTCTTGCATAAGACACAGCACTCTTTGCCTCTGCCGCTGAACAGCCCATCGAAATCATCGCCTGATAAACCTCATCTGCATCTGTAATCTTTTCTTCAGGTGGGTTCAATAATGCAGATAGTTCAGTGTCTTCACCCATTTTATTGCGAAATTCCAGAATCAAGCGTTGTGCCGTTTTCTTACCAATACCGGGTGAGGTAGAAATCAAATTAAAATCATTTCCCATAATAGCCCGTCGGAACTCGTTTACAGAAAGTGTAGATAAAACTGCCATAGCCGTTTTTGGACCTATTCCACTTATTGAAATCAATCTCTGAAAAAGTAATTTTTGCTCATCATTTTCAAAAGCGTATATATCCACCGAATCTTCACGCCAAACAGTATACACAGGCAATAAAACCTCATCCTCCAAATGAATCTTGCCTAACAAATTCAATGGTGCACTTAACAAAAAACCAATACCATTTACATCCAGAACTAATGTAGTTGGATAAATCCTTGTTATTACCCCGTGAAGGTAATCAAACATAAACACCTCTTTACAAAAATTATGTTTTTTATTATAGAAAAGTATAAAGTATTATTATAAGATAATTACAATTAAATACCTATTTCATTAGTCAACTTGTAAAAAAGGACGAATGAAAATTGTTATAATCCAATATCCTGTCCCTATTTTATATTTTGTTCTCGTTCTGAACATATAAAATTGTTAAAAGTGGTTATTGTATATGAAACACGACAAAACTAATATTCTATTCTTTTTGACTTTAATTCTGATTATGAGCACTATTTTAGCCTTTGCTGAATCTGAAGGTGAAAGTTCACAATTACCCAGTGTAGATATACAAGAAGCACAGGAAAGTTCAGATTTAAAAGAGCCTTCAACAGTTGAAGTGCAAATCAAAGACAACAAAACACAACAAACATCCACTCTATTTGTAAATTCTAATGAGCAATTATTCCGTGAACTACAAGATATGAAGGTTGCTTTACAACAAATTCAACAAACATTAGACTATTTAGTAAACCATGTGATTGCTGATTTGGAAGCAGAAAATCAACAATTACGGGAAACCTTGCAGAGGTATGGAATGAGTATGCCTCCGGCAACAAATGCAGACAACCTGAACCCAAATACAAGGTATATTCCAGGAGGTTCGGTAATCAACAATATTACTCCATTTATTCCTGACACTGATTCAACAAGTGAAATGCCAGCCGATATAAAACAAGGAGAAAGACCTGCTATCCCTCCACAAGAATTCTTCTTTCGTGTTGTAGAAGAATGGGGCAGAAACCCAGAGGTAGTAAAGGAACTCAACACAAATGCGCCATCTATAAAGGGGGTGGTAGGAGTTGTTCCACCAAACAGCCCTCGTGAAAAACTTCAGGAACTCGCAAGAGAACTCAGACAGAAATATGATGAGTATGATAATATCAACATTGAAGTCTTTGATGATGAGGCATCTGCTAAGCAGTATGTGGAAAAGAATCTTCTCGATAAGGAACATAATGTTTTAAGCATATCAAAACACAGGGAAAGTGGTCGAGATATAATTACCATCTATGGTGTTAATGAGCCATCTGGCATAAATTTATCCCCACTTCCAAACCCAGACACTAATCAACAAAACTAAAACTACCTGCTTTTTTTCACTAATTAAAAATTGATTTGACAATACTTGTTGAAATATGGTATTACTTTTTAACTAATTAGTAATACTACAATATAAAAATAATCACTGGAAGAGTCCCTATGAGACAAAAAGGATTTACTCTTATTGAACTATTAGTTGTCATTACTATTATTGGCATATTAGCAGCAATACTACTTCCTGCACTGGCAAGAGCCCGTGAAGCAGCAAGACGCTCCAGTTGCCAGAATAACCTAAAACAGTTCGGTTTATCACTCAAAATGTATGCAACTGAGGCAAAAGGGGAACGATTTCCTCCTCTTCAACCCTTTACAAATCCCAATGGTGCCCCTCTCTTTGCTACACCTGACCCCGAAAATTTCTATCCTGAATACCTAAATGACTTAAATATTGCAAAATGTCCCTCTGATACGGGAATAGACGCCGAAGGGCAATTTGTAGTGTCTCGGATTCCAGATGGTTCTATAGAAGAACACATCAAAGCCGCTGAGAAAAAAGGAGACCAATTAAGTGCCCGGTATTTTCGTGCCGCCGTTTTAGGTCGTTCTTACTGGTATCACGGCTTTGCTATTTCAAATGTCGAAGAATTTTATGGTATGTGGAATGCAACAGGTGCCCTTCCAGAAATGGAAACCATACCCTCAAATACGATTGTTGGTGTAAATCCCGTTACTGCACCAGCAAAGATAAAAAACTTTGACGATGACCTCACTATCACAACCAAACTTCCGTTTACTGCTATTTTAGGCAAAGGATTTGCATCTACGGATAAGTGTGCCCGCTTACGCGAAGGAATTGAACGATTTGCAATTACTGACATTAATAATCCTGCTGCTTCTACCCGAGCCCAGAGTGAGATTGTGGTTATGTTTGACACCTTTGGCAATCCAACCGATGCACAGACTACCGCAGGTGGCATCGTTTTTAATCATATACCCGGTGGCTGTAATGTCCTCTATATGGATGGACATTGTGAATTTATCCGTTATCCGAACCAATTCCCCGTTGTTGACGATAAGGAGCATAATTACGGGATTCCTCGACAGGTCGGACATTTTGGATTGCAATAATAGGATTTCACAATGATTTTTTATAATTATCAAAGATTTTTAATTGTTTTAGTGCTACTTATAAGTATTTGTTGTGCTTTTGCAACATCTCATCTATACGCTGATGAAATCATTGTAGTTGGCACTTCTGCTATTCATTCTGCTATTAAAAACCTTACAGGAAAAGATACAGAGTTGGCGATTGTTGTTCCTCCAGATTTATGCCCCGGTCATTTTGACCTTAAACCCGGAGATATAGAAAAATTTCTCAACGCAAAATTGATTATCCTGCATACTTGGCAAAAGGAACTGCCATCTATAAAAAGCCTAATTCGTGGAACAAATCCACCCAAAGAAAAAGTTGCATATATTCAGGTTGAAGGTAATTGGTTTGTTCCACAAAATTATATTCGTGGTTTAGAAGAAATTGGTAAGGTGTTAATTACAGCAGGGCTCCTCACAGAAGAGGACTATAAAAAACAATTTGAAAGGCGTAAAAATGAAATTCTTGCCTTTGAACAACAAACTATTCAGAAGGTAAAAAAATACAATCCAGAGGATATTCATTTAATTTCGTCTACTTTCCAGAGTGATTTTGTTAACTGGTTAGGATTCAAAGTTGTTGCAACCTTCCCTCGCACTGACGAATTTAATTTGTCATCCTGGGGTGAATTGCTTAACAAGGGTAAAAAAGAGCATGTAAACATTGTTGTTGAAAATCTACAAAATGATGAAATAGAAATTGTCAAAAAGTTATCATCTGAACTTAATGCCGAACCTGTGATTCTTTCCAGTTTTCCTTACACATGTCCTACTTGCAATTCATGGGAAATAAGTGTTGAGAACAATATAACTACACTGTTAAACGCCATTAATAATAAAAAGAAATAGCCTGTTTTCTATGAACACAGAGAAACAACCAGAACATATCATTGAATTGAATAATGTAAGCGTCTTTTATAATAGACATCAGGCACTTGACCGGATTTCTCTTACATTCCGTCAGGGTGAGTTTACGGTAATTTTAGGTCCGAATGGTTCAGGAAAGACTACACTATTAAAGGTTATCTGTGGCTTATGTAAATTTCAAAGCGGTTTTGTTAGAGTTTTAGGTCAAACCCCTACTCCATTCAATTTCTTATTACGCAGGAAAATTGCATATATTGCACAGGTGGAATCTATTGACCCTAAATTGCCAATCACAGTTCGGGAATCAGTTGCCACAGGTAGAGCAGGTGTTCGAGGACTGGGCAAGCCTCTCACAAAGGCAGATTGGGAATTGGTAGATACTATGATAGAACAGGTAGGCATTTCACATCTTTCATCTAAACCGATTGGACATCTCTCTGGTGGAGAACGACAAAAGACCTCCATTGCCCGTGCACTGGCACAACAAGCCCCAATCCTGCTGCTGGATGAGCCTACCGCTTCTATTGACCCTAATGCACAGAAGGATATTTTAAAATTGATAGAATACCTGGCAGAATTAAACCAATTCACTACGCTTTATGTCACACACGAAGTATCAATGATACCTAACAGATGTGAACGAATCATCATGCTGCAAAATGGCAAAGTATGGGCAGATGGTTCACCTGAAGAGTTGCTAACAGAAGAAAAATTAAAAGAACTTTACGGCGGAAATGGGTTTTGTTGTTCTGGTAAATTTGCAGTTCAACACACACACCATCAAGTCAAATAAGAATCGGCATAATGAACGAAATATTATGGATACCTGAATATTTATGGACACCTATCCTTGCAGGACTATTTTCTGGCATTGCTTGTAGCATTGTAGGCGTTTTTATCGTGACCATGCATTTGTCCTTTCTCGGAATTTGCATAGCCCATTCCGCATTCACAGGAGCCTTATTTAGCCTCTGGGTAGGTTTACCACCTCTTTTCGGTGCAGTCCTATTTAGCCTTATCGCTTCCGCAATTGTGGGACCATTAGCAGACCGCGGAGAATTAAGTCCTGACACATCTACGGGAATTGTCTTCTCCACCATGTTAGGTTTAGCCTTCCTATTTTTGGGACTTATTCCCGGCTCCAAAGCCAGTGCATTAAGCCTCTTCTGGGGAAATATCCTAACTGTGACAAAACTGGATATTTTTATTCTTGCAGGAATAGCCCTTTTCCTTCTACTTTTTTTCTCCATCTTTTTCAAAGAGATACATGCTGTCCTGTGTCATCGGCAAATTGCCGTTTATGTAGGCATACCCTCTGCACTCATTTATTACCTGCTTTTAATAGCCACAGGACTAACTATATCGGTATCATTACAAACAGTAGGTGGCTTACTCATCTATTGCCTACTATTAAATCCAGCGGCTTCTGCACATCAGATTACATACAGTTTTAAGACTATGCTCGTTCTATCAGTCCTATTCGGTATAATCTCCTGCTGGGTAGGTATTGCCATCTCCTACAAATACAATCTACCCACAGGTGCAACGATTATCCTGGTCTCTTCCTTTATCTTTATTCTTTGCACACTTTTTTCTCCAAAACGGAAAATGAAAGGAACTTCTCATGCCTGATTTTCCCACACATCACAATTTTACACATCAGCAAAAAGAGATACAATCCTACTTCGACTATCATGCCCCACATTGGGACACACATACCTCTGAAAATATATTGGAAACTGCTAAAAAACTACTCCAACATGTTAATATTGAACCTAATCAAACCATACTGGACATCGGTTGTGGCACAGGAATTTTAGTGCCCTACTTATGGCAACGGCTAAACCGTTCAGGGACACTAATTGAGTTAGACATTTCACAAAAAATGGTATTACATGGTAAAGAAAAATTTAAGGGAATCCCTTGCCACTGGCTAATTGCAGACACTCATTACTTACCTATCAAGCCAGAGACCATAGACACTATCTTATGCTTTGCTGTATTCCCACATCTCATAGACAAGGCACAAGCAATACAAGAACATAGTCGGGTATTAAGACAAGGAGGCAGTTGGGTAATATGCCATGCTCGGCACAGCAAAGAACTCAACGAATTTCACAAAAAAATGGGTGGAGTCGTGGCAAACCATACCATTCCAGAAATAGATGAGATAGAAATCTTACTAAACAGAGCAAACCTACATATACAGCACTTTCAAGATAACGACGAAGGCTACCTCCTCATCGCAACATATTAACACTCTAAAAATTAGGACTGGAACACAAGATTTGCATGTTTTATTATGATTTAATTATAAATAGTAAAATCCCCGAAAATTTGTCTCTATAAGCTGTGGAATAAGGTTATATTTTTAACTTTTTAAAATTGGCAATGATTATTTGGTATAATTTTTTTAAATTTTGTTTTTCCCTTACCAACTGAATAGAAGGAGATTTTTTATGAGCAGTAATGTTTCTATGTTTGACCTGACAGGTAAGACCGCAATTGTTACAGGCGGTGCAGGTGTGCTTGGAAAGTCTATAGTAGAAGGACTGGCACAAGCAGGTGCCTCTGTCGCAATAGCGGATATTCTGATGGACAAGGCAAATGAATTAAAAGAAAAAATTAAAGGTCAAGGGGGAAAAGTTCTTGCCCTCTACATGGACGCTTTCAAAAAGGAAACTATTGATGAATGTGCAAATGCAGTAATCAAAGAATGGGGAAAGATTGATATTATTGTCAATGGTGTTGGTGGAAATATGAAACAGGCTACGACCTCGCCTGAATTGAGTTTCTTTGATATTCCCACAGAGGCACTTCAAAAGGTTGTTAATCTGAATTTATTTGGTGGCGCCATCATTCCATCGCAGGTTTTTGGAAAGATTATGGTTAAAAATCCCGAAGGTGGTGTTA
>DAOOVZ010000015.1:0-28337 GCA_035370665.1 Candidatus Hydrogenedens sp. | reverse complement strand
GCGGGAGATGTAGCAGGTTGGACTCAGCCAAATATTCAAATTGAGGATAGACAATCAGCAAAAGGCTCTATACAAACGGGTGTGTCCATGCTATTATTGGGAGGTGGCAGACTTGCACTGCAATTAACCAACAATTTCTTCCGATTTCTGAACGGCTCGTCAAATGAAGAAGCAGGAAGTATACTCTCTGCTTCGTTTACACAGCCATTGTGGAGAGGAAGGGGACGAGAAATCGCTGCGGAGGAATTGACACAAGCAGAAAGAGATGTTTTATACGATTTAAGAGATTTTACCCGTTATAGACAGGAATTCGTTGTAAAAATATGTAAAGCATACTTTTCTGTATTACAACAAAGAGATATTGTTATAAATAATTATCAAAGTTATTTGAATTTTAAGGCAAGTTATGATAGAGAAAGTTCATTTGCTCAGGAAGGAAGAAAAACACTTACAGAAGTCGGACGAATTCAGCAGGCTTTATTAAGTGCCGAAGATACATGGATTAACTCATTAAGAAGTTATAGAGAAGCGTTAGACGAATTTAAGATTTCCATCGGTTTACCAACTGATAGCCCTATTATGCTTGAACCAAATGAATTGATTAACTTAAAAGAAGGAGGGTTAAAACATCCACAATTATCAGATGAAGACGCAATAAAAGTGGCATTAGTCACAAGATTAGAAGTATATACAAAAAAGGATAATCTTGATGACTGTGTAAGAAAAATAAAAGTTGCTGAGAATGCCTTAAAACCGGGGATTGACTTGTTTTTAGAAGGCACAGTTGCCAACAAGGGTAAAACTGATTTCGAAGACCTGGATTTTCGAAGGGGAACTTATAGTGGCGGACTAAACCTTGATTTGCCTCTAAGTCAAAAGGATGAACGAAATGCTTATAGAATTGCTCTGATAAATTATGAACGGGCTCGTAGAGAATTGTCTTTAACAGAAGACCAGGTAAAATTAGATGTCAGAACAGCATGGAGAAATCTTGAACAGGCAAAAAGGAACTATGAAATAGCACAGAAAAGTGTTGAACTAAGTCAACGCCGTGTAGAAGAGCAAAATCTGCTTGCGGAATTAGGTCGAGCAACAGCATTAGATTTGGTTGATGCGCAAAATGATTTGACCAGAGCACAGAATAACTTAACCTCAGCATTAATAACCCATAATATAACCCGTCTCGAATTCTGGAAAAATATTGGAATCCTATACATCAAACCCAATGGAAAATGGGAGGAGATAAAAGATGTCAAATAATGTAATAAATAATAAGAGCAGGATAAGGAAAAAATATCTACTTTTACTTATTGTTTTAATCGTTGTTATTTTTGTATCCATCTGGATATACAGGGGTTCTTTCCGTAAATCACAATCTACCTCTAATGTTCTATACCCTGTTACAAAGGGGAATCTTGAAATAACTATTATAGAAGGAGGCAGTGTAGAAGCAAAAGAATCACTACAAATCAAATCCGAAGTTAGAGGTGAAACTAAAATATTAAGCATTGTTGAAGAAGGATATTTTGTTACACAGGAAGATGTGCAGAATGGAAAAATATTAATAGAACTGGATACTAAAAACTTGTTAGACCAGCAAACAGAGCAGGAACTGAAATATCAGAATGCTAAGGCAAACCTTGCTAATGCAGAGGAACAATATGAAATTCAAAGAAATCAAAATGAAATAGATGTTCGTCAAGCAGAATTAGATGTTAAATTTGCAAGAATGGAGGTAGAGAAATACCTGGGTATTAGCACTTCCCAGGATATATTAAAACAAATCGGGGCAGATGACGAAAGTATTAAAAAACTCATTATTGCTGAGAATAAAGAGGCTAATAATGAAGTGGAATTCATCAACAGTGACCTGAACAAAAACGATAATGAGTCGAGAAACCAGTTTAATAGGAACAAACCAATAAATGGAGATAATCCAACTGATAGAAATAGGCAATTTGGAGATAAACCAATAAATGGAGATAGTCCAATTGATAGAAATAAACAATTGAGTGGGGATATTCAATTAGATAAGAATAATCCTATAAAAGGAAGCAAAGAGTTATACAAAAGCAAAGATGGGAATAAAGAGATAGAAGATATTAAAGCGGATGAACAGAATGCGACTTCTCAGTTAATAGCCTCAATTACCTCAGAGAAAGTAGACTTCAGAAAATATGCAGACCCTTCCTTATTAGGTGATGGTAATGCCCAACAAAATTTACAGAAGTATACTTCAGATGTTATTTTATCTGAAGAAGATGTTAAGTTAGCCCAGAAGACATTAGAAGGAACACGACGGCTTTTTGAAAAAGGATTTGTGACTCAAACTGACCTTGAAACTGATGAATTGGTATTGAAACGAAAACAAGTCTCTCTGGAACAAGCAAACACAACTAAATCTCTCTTTATGCGGTATGAATTTCCAAAGCAGGCAGAAAAACTTGTAGCAGAATATATAGAAGCAGTGTGGAAACTTGTTAGACTTCAGAAAGTTGCGAGGTCGAGATTAGCGCAATCAGATGCAAATTTAAGTTCAGCAAAAGCACAATTTGCCCTTGAATCTCGTAAAAAAAGAGAAGTGGACGAACAGATAGAAAAATGCACAATTCGTGCAACAAAACCCGGTTTAGTCGTTTATGGCGGAAATGAAGACCGTTTCTTTATGCAAGAACAGATAAAGGAAGGAACAACTGTAAGAGAAAGACAAATTATTATTACTATCCCAAATACAAATGTAATGCAAGTTCGCACAAAAATACATGAATCAAATATTAAAAGGGTTAAACAGGGACAAAAAGTAAAAATTCGTGTGGACGCTTTTCCAGAAGAGTTATTAACAGGTGCTGTAGAGAAGGTCAGCGTATTACCTAATGCCCAAAACCGCTGGATGAATCCAGACTTAAAGGTATATGACACATTTATAACCATTGAAGGAAACTATTCATGGCTAAAACCAGGCATGACAGCACAGGCAGAAATTTTAGTTGCTAATATAGAAAATGTTTTATATGTTCCCTTACAAAGTGTGTTCAATGTTGACAACCAGCAAGTATGTTATGTCCAAAAAGGAAACAATATAGAAATGAGAGTAGTAAAAACAGGTGAATTTAATGATTCTTTTGTTGAAATTAAAGAAGGACTAGAAGAGGGGGAAAAAGTCCTTTTGTATATCCCCGGTCAATCAATTTCAGCAAGAACAGGCAAAAATAGTGAAGATAAAAAGGAAAAGATTTGAAAGATTGTATCATAAAATTAGAGAGATTAAAGAAAAATTACAGAATGGGTCTCGTTGATATTCAGGCATTAAGAGGAATTGACCTGGAAATTAATGAAGGAGAATTTGTTTCCATCATGGGTCCTTCTGGCTGTGGAAAATCAACATTGTTAAATGTCCTTGGGTGTTTGGACAAGCCAACTGAGGGAAAATATTATCTAAACAAATATGATATTTCTGTTTTAGATGATGATACCCTTTCAGATATGAGGTGTAATTATCTGGGTTTTGTTTTTCAGTCATATAACCTAATTCCTCAACTTTCCGTAGTTGAAAACATTGAGATACCACTCTACTATCAAGGCGTTTCCCCCCATGAGAGCAGAAAAAAAGCCACAGAGATAGCTTCACGAGTAGGATTGGGAGACCGATTATATCATAAACCTACCGAACTTTCAGGAGGTCAGCAACAAAGAGCAGGAATAGCCCGTGCACTAGTAAACGACCCATTAGTTATCCTTGCAGATGAGCCAACCGGAAACCTTGATTCAAAGTCAGGACGAGAAATTATGAACATATTTAGCGAATTACACAGTCTGGGTAAAACTATAATTATGGTAACTCATGATGAACATATAGCAAGATATGGAGAGAGAATAGTTCGTTTACAAGATGGATTAATAGAGACCGATGAAAGTGTCCAATTAAGAATAAGAGAAGAGATAAGTTGAAATCTAAAACATGTTAAATTTTTTATCAATATATCGTTGGGCAAGAGTGATTAAAATGGGTTTTAAGAGCCTGTGGTTGCATAGGCTTCGTTCTCTATTGACCATGTTAGGTATTGTGTTCGGTGTAGCCTCTGTTATTGCAATGTTAGCAGTCGGCGAGGGAGCCAGTCAGGTGGCACAGGAGCAAATTCGTAGATTAGGTAGTAAAAATATTATAGTCCAAAGTATAAAACCACCTATGGAACAGAAAGTATCCGCAGAAAGAAGCAGGGCTATTGAATATGGAATTACTCGTGAAGATGCCGCAAGAATCCGTTCTTCTATTCCTGATGTGGAAGTAGTAGTTCCAAATCGGATTATTCGTGAGGTAATCTGGAATACCCAATGGAGAATAGATGGACAAATTATAGGAACGGTCAGTTGGTATCCAGAGATAAAGCAACTCAAAATTATAGAAGGACGATATTTTTCTGAATTAGAAGTGGGAACTGTCAAAAATGTATGCGTTCTGGCATTGAATACCATTGAAAAATTATTTCCAAATGGAAGTCCCGTTGGAAAAAGTGTTCGAATAGGCTCAGATTATTACCAGGTTATTGGCATTATAGAAGATGAAGGAAGTATGGGAAATTTACAACAGACACAGAATCTTATGATGTCCACTCAATCACAAAATATGCCACCAGATATGTCACTAGGAAAAAATGGAGGTGGACAGCCCAATAGACAGGGGAGAGGTAATGGAAGTGGGAGAAAAGGACAAATGGGGACTTCACCACAATATAAAATCTACATACCCATAACAGCCGCTCAAAAGAGATTTGGAGAAACATTAGTCCGTAGAAGTGCAGGAACACTTGAAACAGAAAAGGTCGAATTTCATGAAATAATTGTTATGGTCGGCTCAGAAGATAGAGTCGAAGAAGTGGCAAGAATAATAGATGAAATTCTTCAAAGGTATCATAAACAAAGAGACTATGAACTGGTGGTTCCATTAGAATTGTTAAGACAAGCAGAAAGAACTAAGCAAATCTTTAACCTTGTTCTAGGAACTATTGCAAGCATTTCACTGCTAGTCGGTGGAATAGGGATTATGAACATCATGCTAGCCACAGTCACAGAAAGAACACGCGAGATTGGAATTCGCAGAGCCTTAGGTGCACGCAAAAGGGATATTATCCTTCAATTCTTAATAGAAACCGTTATCCTCTCCGGAGTAGGTGGTCTTTTAGGAATAGGATTAGGTTTATTTATTCCATATCTAATCACTTATTTTGCTTCTATGCCAACCATAATTCGAATGTGGAGTCCAATAATAGCCTTCGGTATTTCTGCAGGAATAGGTATTATCTTCGGTATTTATCCTGCACTTCGTGCCGCAAATATGGACCCGGTTGAAGCACTTCGACATGAATAAAAAAGTAGCACTCCAATTTATTTTCTAATATAATTAGGTTAAACAAAGTAACAGTTATAGGAACTATGTTTGTGGAAAATCTTGAAATAAGGGGCGCCAAAAGCCATAGCGAAATAAAAGAAGCCATGCAACTAATGGCAGGTGTTGCACAATTAGATTCTTTGGTTGCGAATGATTGGCTTAACTATATGAGTTCTCGATACCCAAATTTCCAGAGCGAACATGTTCGTATTGCTATTTATAAGGGTAAAATTGTTTCAACCTTGCAGATTACGACCGATGTTATTCGTATAGGCGAAGCACGACTTAAAATGGGTGGTATAGGTTGGGTATCTACTGCAGGACATTATAGAAATAAAGGTATCGCAAGCGCCGTTATTCAGAACGCTGTCCAATATATGACAGCAAATTCTTATCAGGTATCTATGCTTTTTGGAATCCCCAATTTTTACCATAGGTTTGGATTTACTTCAACCTTACCAGAATACTATGCAAGCATAACAACCCGTGAATTGTTAACTATTAAACCCATACCCCACAAAATACGAAAAGTAAAGCCCGGTGATATATTGTTATTAAGAAAGATACATGATGAAGAGGATTTTGATGTTTCTTGCTCTATTATAAGGACCCAGGCACATTTTGCTGTCAGATGGAAGGAATGGAGTCGCGGAAAAGTTATTACTGATTTAAATGGAAAAATACTAGGATATTTCTTGCCAAAATTGAGTGATAAAAATATTTTGCTTATAGAAGAAATAGGTTCTACTAATATTGAAGTTTCAGATACTGTCCTGTATGAAATTGGTAAATTGGCAGAAAAAGAGAAAGTTGGCTTGATACAGATTGCAGCGCCACCATGCCATCTGTTAATCAGGACTTTAATAAGCCGCAGGTCTATTCACGAAACACATTATAAGAGAGATGAAGGTGGTATGATGGCAGTTATTAATGAGGAAGAAACTTTAGAGTGTATGACCCCCGACTGGGAGAAATTAATCCAACAAAAATCCTTAATTAATAAAGAAGATGAGATAACTCTAATTATTTCTGGAACCCCATTTTGTATTCATTTTAGAAAAGGGTCAATTGCTATTCTCAAAAAATTAGGTAAAAACAAAATTTCCATTGACAAAAGCGATTTTGTGCGAGTTATCACAGGCTATCAATATATTGAAGATGTTCTGAATAAAAAATGGTTCGTCCTTTCTTCCACCGCAAGAGAATTTCTACACACAATATTTCCCAAAAGATGTCCCTATGTCTGGCAAATGGACCGATTTTAGAAAGAAAACTATATCACTATTAGATTAAGGTTTTTGGTGAATAGAAGTGAATCTATGTATGTATCTATTAGCAGAAATATTCTATTTTTGTTTAGGATATGACTAACTATTAATTAAACAAAAATGTAAGGAATATAATTATGTTTAAAATGAAGTTATTTCTTGTTTTTACTATGCTTCTTTTATGCGGGTGGGTTGTATTTGCTGAAGAATCAACACAAAAAATCCAATATGATTTTATCAATATTTCTCCTGATTTTCCTTCTCTTTATACCTCAACCAACGCAACTTTCAAAGACCCTAATTGGGAAATTGATTTTTCAAAGGCAAGTTCTGTTAGTTTTAATCATCCTTCACTTTCTCTGTTTGGCACACCGAGTAAATTTATACTAAAACTGTGGACAAGTTCTGCAGGAAGTGAATTAGAGATTCTTTTTGGTTCTCATTTCCAATTTTTCCTGAAAAAGATTGGTAATCTACAATATGGGACACAGATTATTGAAATTAATGCTCCTCCTGAAGGGTGGGAATTCTATGGTGGAGAGAACGATGGGAAAGTTAAAATTCCATTACGATTTTTACAACTACAAGTTAATAAGGCAAACTGTCCAAGCCAAATTCTTCAATTACGGATATTAAACTTTACCTGTGAAACGGCAATTGCTCCATATCAGGAATGTATCCTCGTATCCAAAACCTTTCAAGATGATAAGAAACAACTTTATTCTTTATGTTCTTTAATGAACCTTCTACCTAATGAAGTTCAGGGAGATTTATCTATTCAGGTAAAAGACTGGGAACAAAATATAATGACACAATACTCACAAAAGATAACCTTACCGCCCAGTGCACAATCTATAAGCGTGAAAATCCCAGTCCAAATTTGTAAAGATAAAAATTTTGTAGAGGTATGCTGGACATTCAAAAGAAATGATGGAAAAGAATTTTTGGCTAATTCTACTTATTCAAAAGATATAGATTTTCAACCAGACAAAACACCCAATCCCGATTCTCCCTGGGGCATGGGTTTATTTCTATATCGCTACGGCTCAGACCAAAAAAGGATGGAAAAGGCTGCTGAACTTGCTTCTAAAGCAGGAATAAAATGGACACGAGAAGAATTTGGTTGGGGACATTTTGAGCCTGAACCAGGCAAATTTAATTTTGACTACTATGACAATGTAGTAAATACGGCATTATCTTATGGAATTAGTGTCTATGGACTTCTCTGTTATTGGTCTTCCTGGACACAGCCTTATACATCAAAAGGAATTGAAGATTTTGTTCGTTATACCGAAGCCACTGTAAATCATTTCAAAGACCGCATTAAGTTCTGGGAAATTTATAATGAACCTAACATTTTCTTCTGGCAAGGTCCGAAGGAACTATATCCTGAACTGGTGAAACGATGTTATGAAACAATCAAAAAGATTGACCCGTATGCACAGGTGCTGGCAATATCTACTTCAGGGATTGATTTTAATTTTATTGACTTCTGCTTAAAAGCAAATACACCTTTCGATATACTAACAATACATCCTTATAGACGCAATCTCGATGACATTAAATTTATGGACGAACTAAAAAGGGTTGCAAATCAAGTGCAGAATCGCCCTGTGTGGATTACGGAAATGGGATGGAGCAATCATCTGTGGAAAGGCGGTGTTACTGAGCGTGAGCAAGCATGTCTATTTGCCCGTTGTTATCTCTCTGCAATTGCTTCAGGTGCTGTGCAAAACACAAGTTGGTATGATTTTAAGAATGATGGGGATGACCCGTTCTACTTTGAGCAGAACTTTGGTATTATTCGAAACGACTTTTCACAAAAACCTGCATTAAGGGCATGTGCCAATATTTGCAGGTTGCTACCAGGGAAAAGCATTCAAACACGAAATGAATTTGGAGAAAATATTATTGCTTTCCAGCAAGGAAATATTGTTGTCGTTTGGTCAGCAAAAGAAGATAAGGATTTGAAAATCAAAGTTACTGATGTCCCTGTTAAGGTCCAAAATCTTATGGGTGAATTATTAACGGAAATAGACAAAAAATCTACTACCACATTACACCTTAAAAAAGGCTACCCCATCTTTTTAATTGGGGGCAAAATAAAAGGAATGAATCAAAAATAAAGTATTATTTCGCGTTTTTTAGGTTTTCTAATTCGGTGTCAATGCTTTGAATTACTGGGAAACGGAAGCCTGTCTTTGGGTCAAAATCGGGTTCTAAAACCTTCAAAGAGACTGGATGCTGGTCGCGTTTCCATTGATTGGCTACAAATCTCCTTGCAAAAGTTTCAGTCCATTTTTTCAGTTGTGCTTGTGTAAACTCTGGGAATCGCAAGCAGATAATCCGCCAGCAATCTACAAGCGAATGTCGCTGCTTCACAAACAAATAGATTAATTCATCAAGCACTTTATAAGGCATAAGGTCTCCCTCGTCTGTCTGATTTGGTGCTAACTCTGCCGTAGGTGGAATCCTTAAAATCTTTTCTAATGAGTGAATCTTTCGAGTTTCTGCAAGATATTCCAGAAGTGCCGAAATAATGGTCTTGGGAACATTTGCTATTGGTGAGAAACCACCTTCGTTATCACCTCCAGTAGTCGTATATCCTACGGCTGATTCACTCAGGTTTGAAGTAACTAACAATAGACCGTTTACATTATTAGCCCAGTTCAACATCATAGCACCACGGATGCGTGCTTGAAGATTCTGTTTAGTGATGGGTTTAACCTTATCTTCTCCACCTGCTATTTCCGCTGCTTTTTTAAGGGCAAGTTCTGCTTCCTCATGGATACTAACTATCTCGAAAGAAACACCCAATTCTTTCGCCAATTCCTCAGCCGCTGTCTTTGTTTCTAAACTACTAAAATCTTTATGAGGTAAATAGATACTTGCCACTCTATCTTTGTATTTATTCGCTTCTTTCCCTTCTTTTAAATTTTTAGCCGCTTCTAAAGCAAGTAATAGGCTTAAAGCACTATCCCTTCCACCGGATAAAGCAACTAAAAACTTATCGAATATGCCCACTTTTTCAAAATAGTCTCGAAGTCCCAATGATAAAGCCTGAAACAATTGTTCAAAATAATTGTCTTCGATTGCATTGCTTTTTTGTTGTGTTGAAGCAGGGACATAAAGGCTTGTAGGAAGGGTAGAGACCCATTCTTTTAATGGTGCAGATTTAAATTGTGAAAACTCTACACAAACTCTTTTTGTGGTGCTGTTTTGTTCATATTGTAATGCTTCCGCTTTCCATGTTGAATTCTCTTTCCGTATCCGTGTTGTTTCATCTAAATCTACAACCGTTGAAGTAAGGGTCCATCGTTTATTGGAAAGTATCGGTCCAGTCAGAACCGAGCCCTCTGGTGTAGCAATTATTCCACCTCCATCAAAAATAAGCCGACTATTATCGGAACCCAACAAATTTGAATAGATATAAACAATTTTAAGTCTCAAAGCATCTGTTAATACTAATTGCTTTCGCAACTGGTTTTTTAGCGGATTAAATGGTGAAGCACTCAAATTGCAAATAATTTCTGCACCATGTATTGCACGGTCTGCCGATGGTGGATGGGATGACCAAACATCTTCACAAATTTCAGCAGAGACCAAGCCATACGGGAGTTCAAAGATTAAATCGCCAGCAGGGATACCATGAATCTCCGTTGTTCCTACAATCCAGGAAGACCAATATCTAGCTTCATAAAATACCTGATAGGTAGGCAGATATTTTTTTAATATCAAGCCGTGCACCTTTTGATTACACATAAAGGCAGTTGCATTAAACAGATGTGATTCCTTCTGCACAGGGAGTCCTACAAACACACCTATCCCCTCTGTATGTTCTGCAATCTGAAGCAGAGATGTCCAACTATGTTCCACAATGTCGTCCCAGAACAAACGGTCTTCCAGACTATAACCACTTATAGCCAATTCTGGGGTCACTAATAAATGAATATGTTCATCTTTTGCCTTTTCAATCACTTCACATAGATTTTCTGTATTCTTTCGGAAATCACCCACTTTTACTGAAACTGCAGATGTTCCAACCTTGACAAGTCTCATTGTATTTCTCCTATTGTAAGACGATACCCACCTCTGGGTTTTGCCATAATTGATTCTTTAATTCACCTAAACGCGGAGAGAGAAGCACCCGATATACCTCAGGATTGCGTAATCGCTTATATTCCTCTGAAAGTGCGGCGATTTGCTTCTTTGCTCTATCACGAATAACAGATACTGTCTCTAATGGTATAAGAATTTCGCCATTGTAAAACACTTCTTTTAATAAAGGTTCTGCAAAGAATACCCCTTCAATCTTTTGTGTAATGTGTGGAAATAATCGCGACCGTGCTTCTATTGAACCCTGAGTAGAATATTGCTCGTTTTCGAGATACAATACATCTCCAAACGGATTCCCTTCTTCATTATAATACCTTACGGGAATCTTTCTGCCGGGGTCAGTACCTTTCTCGATATTTCCTGTAATTTTAATCCGAGATTCCCAGACTCCGTCCCTACATATTGCAACCAATTTGTAAACACCACTTAAAGCGGGACAATCATACGAGGTTACCAGATGTGTCCCTACCCCCCAGGAATTAATTTTAGCGCCCTGCCTCCTTAAATCGGCTATTAAATCTTCATTGAGGTCATTAGAACCTATTATCATAGGATTTTCAAAACCTGCTTCTGCCATCATCCGATACGCCACCTTACTAATACGGGCAAGGTCACCAGAGTCAATACGAATTGCAGGTCTCACTTTTATCCCTTGCTCCCTTAATTCCTTAAACACTTGCACGGCATTGGGAATTCCACTTTTAATCGGGTCATAGGTATCCACTAACAGGACACACTGTTGGGGATAAAGTCGTGCAAAAGCACGAAACGCTTCCAATTCGCTTTGATAACTCATTACCCAACTATGTGCATGCGTTCCTGAAATAGGGATGCCATATATCTTACCTGCCATCACATTTGAAGTAGCTGAACAGCCGCCAATATAAGCAGCCCGTGAGGCACTTATCCCACCATCAGGTCCGTGTGCACGACGCAAGCCAAACTCTATTACAGGGTCCGATTCTGCCGCTAAACATACCCGTGCCGCTTTACTTGCTATCAATGTTTGATAATTCAAAAAGTTAAGCAATGCAGTCTCTAACAGTTGTGCTTCTAATAATGGACCCTCAACCTGAACAACAGGCTCAAATGGAAAAATTACTGTTCCTTCTTCTACTGCCCTCACTTTTACATGCAACTTAAAATTCTTAAGAAAGGACAAAAAGTCATTATCAAATATCTTCAAACTTTCTAAATAATCAATATCATCCTGAGTAAAATGTAAATTTTTTAAATATTGCAAGAATGAATCTAAACCTGCAAAGATTGCGAAACCTGAATGTGATGGTAAACTGCGGAAAAAATAATCGAATGTAACCGGTATTTCTCCACGGTCTTCCTTATAATATCCCGCCATCATTGTTAATTCATACAAATCCGTCAACAATGCGAGATTCTTCCTTTCAAACCAAGGTGCTAACTCAGACTCTTCCATTAATTATAAGTTCCTATAATTTTTATTTTGAAACAAAATGTTTTTCCAGCCAATCTATAGCATAATCAATAATTTCTGAATGGTCAAAGGCTAATTCAGGAAGCCCATCAAGCGAAAACCATTTTACCTCTCTTGCATCATCATTTGCCTGGATATTAGCCTCCGGTTTTTCCAAAATCCCCACAAATGCGACAGTTATGGTCCTACCACGAGGGTCCCGATGTGGATTGCTGAACGCCTTTAGTTGACACAATCTGACCCCACTTAATAAAGTCTCCTCAAATAATTCACGCTCAACTGCCCGTTCTAATGTTTCTTCCTCCTCAACAAAACCTCCGGGTAAAGCCCAATAACCTTCAAAGGGAGCGTTAAACCGCTTAATTAATAAAGCCTCCCAATCATTACCATTCCTGCGAAAAACAACCGCATCCACAGTTACAGCAGGACGGGGATATTCATATATGTAGTGCCCTTTATGCTTCATATTTCTTCTCCTTACTGTTTGAATACTTTTCTATATTTATTCTATACTAGTTCCCTAATCCGACTCACCAAGAAACATATTAATCGAAAGGTCTTAAATGAAATCATCCCTTTTAAAACGAATATTAAAATGGATTCTCTATAGTATATCAATTCTAATCATTTTGGTTTTAATCGGTTTCCTATACATTTTTCGAAATGCAATTTACAACCGATATATCGAATATCCCCGTGAAAAAAAGGCATGGGAAGAATTGCGAAATGAATATCAGCCACCAATATATGACGATGGCTGGGAAGACTATGCAGGAGTCTGCCATAGCCACTCAGAACTATCTCACGATAGTCAGGTTCCATTTGAGAGAATTCTTCAGTCTCTGAAACAGGAAAAACGTCAGTTTATCTGCATATCTGACCACTGTGACGATGGAAAAGCAGATTATTCAAAACAATGGCGAGGTGAACATGATGGTGTAATCTTTATACCCGGCTATGAAATGGGATATGGCTTTATGCCATGGGGTTTGCCTCCTACTGTTGTATTAGATTGTAAAAAAGAACCTGAACCACTTGCACAAGAGATTGAGCAATACGGTGGGTTACTATTCTTTGCACATTCAGAAGAACCTCGAGAATGGCAATTACCACAATTAAAAGGAATGGAAATTTATAACATTCATACAAATTTCAAAAGTATTGATAGAAAAACTCTTATCAACAAACTTGCCCCCGATATTATTTTGAACCTTAATAAATACCATGAACAACTTCTAAGAAGTATTTTTCAACCTTTGACTGAGGTCATAGGCAGATGGGATGAAATGAATATAACTCGTAAGATTGTAGGAATTGGTGCAAACGATTGCCATGAAAATGTCGGATTCGTTGGGAAAATTACACCTCAAGGCAAATTATATGTTGAAGACACAAGTCCCAAAAAAATAGGTGAATACGAACTTAACTTTTTTACCCGACTTCTTTTGAGAATATTCTTTGGTAAATTAGAGCCCGGAAAAACCATATTCCACATTCAATTAGATCCATATCCTACTATGGTTAGTTATGTTGCTACACACATTCTTGCTCATGAACTATCAGAACAATCTGTTCTTGATGCATTAAGAGAAGGCAGAGTCTTTGTAGGCTTTGAAATGCTTGCCGAAAGCAAAGGATTTGTTTTCTTTGCCGAAGATGGAAACACAAAAGCCGTTAGTGGAGAGAAAATTCCTTTATCATCTACTTTATCGCTTAAAATGGCTTCACCTTACCCTTGCAAGTTTATCATTTATAGACATGGGGTTTTTGCTCAAGAGCATGAAGGACGAGACTTCAGTTGGACACCCAAAGAAGCAGGAAAATACCGCATTGAAGCACAATTAAAACTCAATGGCAAATGGGTCCCATGGATATATACCAATCCAATAGAAATATTGTAATTATTAACAACAATACATAAAGTTATTCTGCAAAAAAACAGATTTGCGTTTATTAAGTCAACAATCCACTATTTTTGTTTGTTCTCTATTTGTTAGTGATTGCGGAATAAAACATATAGAGCCAATTGCCGAAAAATCTCTGCCTTGTCTCCAAAATGATTCAATGCGGATATAGCCTTATTGATGTGTTCTACTGCAATTTGTTGCGATTGTTCCATTCCTAATAAGGTGGGATAGGTTGATTTTTTGTGTTTCTTATCACTGCCGACAGGTTTACCTAAAATTTTTTCATCACCAATCACATTCAGGATGTCATCAACAATCTGAAATGCAATCCCTATATTCTTGCCATATTCAGTTATATCGTTAAGTTCATCGCTATCAGCCTTAGAAAGCAATGCACCACATCTTAAAGACGCACAAATCAAAGTTCCTGTTTTCTTATGATGTATTTCTTGCAATGACTCTATAGGTATTTCTTTAGATTCTGCCTGGATATCCAGATATTGTCCACCGACCATGCCATTTACACCTGCGGCACGCGCTACCTCTGCAACAACTTCTACATTACCTGTATTTGCCAAAAGTTCAAATGCCAATGTTAATAATCCATCGCCTGCTAAAAGTGCAACGGCTTCTCCATAAGCCTTATGCAAGGTGAGTTTCCCGCGTCTGAAATCATCATTATCAAGTGCAGGTAGGTCATCGTGAATCAGTGAATAAGTATGTATCATTTCAATAGCACACGCACAGGGCATTACCTGATTTATGTCGCCACCAAACAATTCTGCTGAACCTAAAACCAGTGCTGGACGAAGTCTTTTCCCACCTGAAAACAGGCTATATTCCATTGCTTCCATCAGTCCCATAATAGGACATTGCAATTGATAAAGGTAAAAACGAAGGGCGTTTTCTGTCTGTCTCCCTTTTTCAGATAAGAATTGTTCTATCCACTCTTTCTGAAATTCCTTTTTTAAGTTATCGAAAACATTCATTAGAAAGGTAGGTCCTCATTAATATCAGTTAAAGTATCTTTATTATCTTCTTCTGTAATAGTTTTTTTGGGTTTTGATTGGGCTGTTTTGCCTGGTATTGTTTTTTGTGGGGCTGAAGACGAATTATTCTCTGCTCCATTTTCAGTTTCCGAAATCTTAAATGGCTGGGCTTCTATCTCGCCTGATTCATTTTGCAAAAGTATCTCTATTCTTTTCTCTGCTTCAACAAGTGCTTTTTCACATTGCCTTGCTAATCGAATTCCTTCCTCAAATTGTTTAAGCGATTCTTCCAGAGTCAAATCCCCTTTTTCTAATTCTTGAACAATTTTTTCCAACTTTTCCAAGTCTTTTTCAAAATTGCTGGGATTGGGTTTATCCTGCTTGTCTTTCATAGTAGTTCTTCCTTATCTCTTTCTGTTTGTTCAACGACAGCATGAGCGTTGCCATCCGGGAATTGCATTTTAACATGGTTTCCTGTGTCTAATTGATTTATAGAACGAACTAATTCATGCTCGGGTTCACGCCATACCAGAGCATACCCACGATTTAATACTTTCAATGGACTTAATGCTTCAAGCTTAGCGGTGCAAAACATAAATTTTGATTTCTGATTCTGTTGAATAACAAAGATTTTCTGTTCCAGTTGCTTTTTAAGATAAGACAAACTTTCTTTTTGCGATTTTATTCTTGATTGTGGTGACATGATTTGCAAAGCATATTTTGCCTTCTGAATTTGCTGATGTAATGCCTGCCTTTTCAATGCCCACCAGTTTTCTAATTGTTCTCTGTAATCCATAAGCATACGCTGATGTTCACGAAGCCAACTCTTTATACTCTTAACACTATATTGTGGTTTTAACAATTCCAAACGATGTTGATATGTCTGAATTATATGCTTAAAGGCACGCACCAATTTTTGCTTTTTCGTTTGTATAGCGTCCCACAAAACAGTCTGGTCGGGGATAACCATTTCTGCAGCAGCAGACGGAGTAGGTGCCCTGACATCCGCAGCAAAATCGGTTAATGTATAATCTATTTCATGTCCTACTGCAGAGATGATTGGTGTCTTTGCCTCATACACGGCACGGACTACGATTTCTTCATTAAATGGCCAAAGATCCTCTATTGAGCCGCCGCCTCTACCTACAATAATCACATCAACTCCGTATTGGTCGAGGAAACGAATCCCTGCTACAATATCACCTGCGGCTTCGTTGCCCTGCACGCGTGCAGGATATAAGATTACATGGACATTTGCAAATCTACGGGACAAGACCTTTAGTATGTCCCTGATTGCAGCGCCGGAGGGAGAAGTCACCACACCAATTTTTCTGGGTAGTAGTGGCAATTTTATCTTATGTGCAGTATCAAATAGACCTTCTGCTTCTAATTTCTTTTTCAACTGTTCAAAAGCAAGTTGGAGTGCTCCCATGCCTTTCGGCTCTATTTGTTCAACAATAATTTGGTGAGTTCCTCGCTTTTCATAAACAGTAATCTGTCCAAAAACAATTACTTCAATCCCATTTTCCGGCTTAAACTTTATGGTCTGAAGTGAACCTCGAAACATCACGGCGGTAATCTCACTTTCTGAATCCTTCAATGTAAAATAGGCATGCCCAGAAGAGGCAACTCGCCAATTTGATATTTCACCTGTTAGCCAGATATAGCCTATCTCATTTTCCAGCAACTCACGAATTTTTCGGTTGAGTTCAGATACAGACCATATCTGCGGCTGCTCTATCTCCAAAACTTCATCTGTCACCTAAATATAACCTTTATATCTATAATTTCGTTTTCTTAATTAAAAGGAATTTAATTATAATGTGTTTAAATAAATAAATACCAAAATCAACCACACAAATTGCTTATTAAAATTGTAAAAAAGGATTTTAGGTTCTTTATGATAGTAGTAAGTCAGATGTCAAAATCAATCTCAAGTAAAGTTTATATATTTATAATAATTCTATGTATTTCTTTGATTATTCAAATAACAGCATGTAAACCAATAGAAAAAAAACAGCCAACAGAAGTCCCCAAAACAAAAGAGGATTTTGTCAAAAATTTGAGAGAGATATTAGCACCTCTCCATCCGCCTCCATCAGCAGATACGCCAACTGGTTTGAGAGAAGAAGTGAGACAGCAGGTATTGAATAATGTATTTATGTTTATGCAAAATAACGCTGATAATCCAGTGGCTCAAGAAGCCTGTAAAGAGGTGGCTCAAGAAGTATCTCAGTGGGCTAAAACCGCAAAGGAACAGCAGCGTTGGATTTGGGCGTTGGCATGTATTGATGTCTTCGAACTATTAGGTGCTAAGAGTTATGCACTACAACGACTAAGACAGCAAGGTGAAAAGTTAATTGCACAACCTAAAGTATTTGTTCGTGGTTTCCTTGATGATAAAGGCACAGGACAGACAACTATTTTTGTAGAAGTTGTAAATCGGGTAACAGGTGAGAAAAAACTTATCTCAGCAAGGGTAGGCGATGAGTTTGAAAATCTACGAGTAGTTGAGATTATCCATTATAAAAATGTTGTTCGATTTGAATATACTCCTATTGAAGGTATGTTCTTTGAAGTGCCCGGTCCAAAGTTCTGATATTATTTTTTCTTTTTTCCTACAGGAATTATACACCGGAAGCCCACAGTGTTTAGTCTCGATTCTGGAAATAACCCTCTTCTTGAGGTGCATGTTACTTCTTCTGCACTGGAATTCCAACAGCCACCTCGTATTACTCGCAAAGGTGGATTAGGAACAGTATCTGGATGGTTTCGTGCAACAGAATAAGGGAGAAAATAATCGCGAGTCCATTCCATCACATTTCCAGCAAGGTCATAAATCCCTTCCGGAGTGCATCCTTCTTCGTGCATTGTAACGATAGAAGGCATTCCTAAGTAGTTTTGAAAATTGCAATGTAGAGTATCGGGTGGTGTATTACCCCATGGATATTTTCGGTTCTCCTTACCTCGTGCTGCGAACTCCCATTCCTTTTCTGATGGCAACATTTTTCCTGCCCATTGAGCATAAGAACTTGCTTCAACCCAGGAAATACCTACTATAGGTTGGTTGAGTCCATTATAAATTGGGTCATACCAGTAGCGTGGGAGAGTCGCATTTGTTGCCTCAATATATTCTTTGTAATCGGCTACAGTTACAGGATAAATATCCATCCAGAAAGGTTCGACAAATACTTCCTCTTCAGGTGCTTCTTCTCGAACTGCGTTATTTCCCATTAAAAAATATCCACCTTCTAGAAACACCATTTTTTCAGTAGAAATAGAACCCCCCGTATTAAAAGTTGTAATGTCTATTACCTTTTCCATGTATGAACTTTCAAAACTTTGTTCCAGAGCAAGTCGAAAATCCTGTGCCGTTTGCCAGCGGTCCTCACGGTCTTCTTTCAATGCTTTGTTGAGAACATCATTAATAGACGGTGATACATCACTACGGACTTTCATCAGTGATACATAAGAGTCTATGGGTGAACGGAGTGTCAACATCTCATAAAGTATAAGCCCTACCGTATATAAGTCGGCTCGCATGTCTGCACCCCATTTCTTCTTTTGTTCTGGAGAAGCATACGCATAAGTGCCAATGACATGTTTCTGTTCAGGGGAACTGCCATTACTACTTGTTTGTGCAATAGACTCTTCCACAGCAAGAGCTAACCCGAAATCTAATACCTTTATTTTTTCTCCCGGTAGAACCATCACATTTTCAGGTTTCAAGTCCCTATGAGTAACCCAGCGGTGTGCATATTCGAGAGCCTGCAATATCTGCAAAGTAAATTGCACTGCAATTCGTATTGGTAGAAACTGATTTTCTATGCGATATTTGCGGAGCATCTGCCTTAAAGATTGTCCCTCTAAATATTCCATACTAAAAAACAAAAAACCTTCATTCGTCCAGTCTATATCATGAACCGCTATGATATTATCATGACGTAAACGACGGACCAATTGTGCTTCCTTAATAAACAACTGACCCGCCTTAGGTGCATTTAGCAAATTAGGATGTAAAAACTTCAATGCTACCGTTTCATCAATCAATTCATCTCTTGCCTTATAAACATATCCCATCCCTCCCTTACCTATCAGAGATTCAATCGCATAGCGGTCATTAACTCGGTCCCCTGCCTTAAATTCTATGTTGGGAGAAATCTCATTACCAGACACAGGCACTACAATTGGTTGATGACAATTAAAACAATAACTCTGTTTGCCTTGAACCGCTGAAGGAACCCATATCTTTAAACCACAACTTTTACATATTACTGTAATTATCGGTTGCATTCTGCCTCTTCACTCCATTCCTCTTCTTTTGTAAAAAAAATTACAAAATCATGTATAATTAAAATAAAATTAATATTATTATCTTAAATTATAACTGTTTTATTCTAACTAAATTAATATATGATACAACATAAGAAAATATTTAATAACTATTATATACTATTTGTATTTTTTATTTACTTTTGTTTTTTATTTATTCCTTTATATAGTTATTCGGCAACTATATCCATCCCTTCAATGGTAGCCATTCCAGAAGAATGTTCATCTCTGAATGTCGAACTTGTTACTGCCGACGATGAAGAAATATCTACTGCGGTTATTGCCTTTATCTTTGACTCTGGCAAGATACAAATAGGTTGCAATACCGCTTTCAATGCTGGAACTTATAATGTGCCTAATATATATGAGCAGGGATATTCAGAGGTATTAGAAAAATGTGAACAACCGATAACTGTGAACGAGCAATTCTTGAACATTGGAATTAAATATCGAGTTGCTATTTATCCACAAGGCATTTTTGTCGTCGTTTTCTGGGGCGGAGTTCAAAAAATCCCGTCAGGGACTCTGTTCACAGTTCCATATAAAGTATTGAGCGGAGCAGAACCAGGTGAAGTATTGCCGATTGTCCTTACAACAAAGGAACAACCTGTATTTGTAGAAAGAACATTTCAAGACGAACATAAAGAATGGCACTCATTCTATTGTTCTTTGTCAGACACGAAGGCATTACCTGAGGAAGTAAATGTAGTTTCGGGAAATATTAAAGTAGTAGACTTAAACGATGGTATAGAGGAAGGTATTCAAGAAGGAATGGTAGGAGAAGGTGATGGCGAGCAGGTTCAAGAAGGAGCAATAGGAGAAGGTGATGGCGAGCAGGTTCAAGAAGGTGATAACACAGAGGGAGAGGAAATTCCATGTGGAAGTCAAAATGATTATCCTACATTTCAACATTTATTCTATATAAATATAGGAATAATCCTTTTACTTGTTGTATTATTTTGCCGGTTATAGTTAAACTATCCATTCATTGTGACTAAATTAGAAAGAAAGGAAATCCATGCGTCCTGTATTGATTGAGATAGGCATTTTTCAACTTCATTCGTATGTAGTTTGTATGGCTCTGGGATTACTTGTAGGTGTATATCTGGGTTTGCGTGAGAACAATCGTTTACCAAAACCATATCCAGTGACAGGAAAAGTCGGTGTTTGGGGATTAATAGGTGGACTTATTGGTGCACGCTTATATTATGTCATTCAATACAAAGGACTATCAAAGTTATACGAGGCAATTGCCTTCTGGGGTGGAGGATATGTGTTTTTTGGTGGGGCTATAGGTGGGGCTATTGCTGTGTGGATATATTTAAGACGACAAAAAGTTCCGTTTCTCCCTGTAAGTGATATCGGTGTGCCTTATCTGGCTTTGGGTCATGCCATTGGGAGGATAGGATGTTTCTTAAATGGCTGTTGCTGGGGTGACTTATGTAGTGCTCCATGGGGGATAACTTTTCCAGAAGATAGTGGCATATTAGACTATCAAACAGTTAAACATTTACTCCCAACCGATAGAACAATCCCTTTACCTATTCATTCCACACAATTATATGAAACTCTGGGTTTAATCATTATTTTCTTCCTCCTAAAAATGATTTACAGAGATAAAAAATATGATGGACAGGTATTCCTCTGGTATTTTTGCCTATATGGTGCATGGAGATTTTTTGATGAAAACTTCCGCGGGGATAGTAAACATATATGGTTTGGAATGACCAGTTCGCAACTCGTTGCTTTAACTGCCTGCTTAGTTAGTGGATTGCTAATTTTTATCCTATATCTGACAATAGTGCGTAAGAAAAATATGGAATTGCAAACTACTGAAAATACAACAGAAATGACAAATCAACCTATTTCATAAAAATTTGTCTTTGCCTCCAAAAAAATAATAAACAAGGCTTTTACCATTACAATAAACATCTTATATTTCTATGATTTTAAACTAAGTTGACTACTTTCTATAAAAACTTCATATTATTTAAAAAATCTTCAAGTAATAATACACTTAAACAAAATTCATTATTTTCAAGGGTGCTAAGAATTTTGAACATTTTTCCACCACGCCATGCGACACCATCTACTATAGCAATTTTAATTACATTTTCAGGTGCTTCAGTCTCACGGATTAGGCTAATTGCTTCATTAAATTGATTAGTTTGTGTTCGTCCGAAATCTGTTATAAATTTTGCAATCCCTATTATATAACAATTTTTTACTTTTACAATAAAATCTAACCATTTACTTAACTCTCGGAAAACACATCCAAGTTGTTTAATCACATAATTTTTAAGCAACCTATCCCCACCATTAAGAAATACAATTTCATTTATCTTATCAAAATTTTTAGTATCCATAAACTTATACTTCTTTTTTAACCAATTTCTAAACATAGGACCAATTCTTCTACTGGCTTTTTTTGGTGCTTCTAATTTTTCTTTCAAGGTGTTATAGTCCATTTTATATAAATCATCGCAAATTTTCTTTATCGTTTTTGGATTTTTATCTATCGCTTCTTTAGAATAAGAAAGAAAACTTATATATGGATTTTCCATTGGAAATTTAAAATCAAGTTCCTTTAAGCGGATTAATTCTTTTACTAATTCCAAACAGTTCTTTTTATAAAACAAAAAATTTAAATTAGTGGCTTCTTCTTCAACTACTAATTCTCTGCTAATTTCATCAGGAGGATAAATATCTAAAAGATTATCCAGATAAAAGTCGTTTTTAGATAATTCTATACTTTTTTCAACCCATATATTCATAATTTCAGGAATAAATCTGAATATTCTTCAGCATTGTGGTCTTTTATAAATTTTAGTATTTTTTCTGTATCTTTTTCATCAATAAAATTCCTGAATTCCATTTTATTTTTTTCAGATAAATCAAGGATAGGAAATGTTTGAATAAGTTCTTTTACTCTTGTTAATCCCATGTATTTTCTTGTATATTCTGTTTCAGAATACTTGAAAGTTGTTAAAAATTCGCTATCATCAATTTTTCTAAAATATTCTAATAAAAGATTAAAATATTTTTTCAAATAAATTTGGTCATTAATACTTAATGTAGGGGAAAAGAATATTTGAATAGGATGTGTCCTAAAAGTATTGGACACAAATATTCCGTCAACTCCAAAAACTTCTTTTATCTCATACAACCCTGCTCTCCCACTTAATGTTCCTGTATCCACTGTTCTTACAAAAAGAATATTTGATAAAATTTTTTTCTTAAAATCAACAGAAACTTCTATAAATTCCCTTTTATATGATTTCCCATTAAATTTATTGGCATTAATTACTTCTATTACTTCATTGCCTTTATTCTCTAAAATTGATTTCTCTGTTAAATAAAATTTCACTTTAATTTCTCTTTTGGCTTTGTATTTTTTTATAAATTCTTCAAAATTATTTCCTGCACGATAATTATTTTCTGGTTTTAAAATATATTCCCTTTTTATCGAATCCCCATTCTTAATTTTAATTCCAATAAACCTTAATTTTTTGTCACAAATGCATTCTCTTCTCTCAAAAAAGAAAATTCCGACATGTGTGCCTGTATATTCAAAAATTTTATTCTCAAAAAAATACACTTTTTGGATATCATAAAACTTCAAAAAATCATTCCTTATTTTATTAGAACAAGAATCACCGAATAAGAAATTAGATGGTATGATATAAATCATTTTACCAATACCATTCCTTAAGTCATTTATTAACGCAATTTGATAAAGGTCCTGGTAGCCTTCATTAACACCATCAAAATATTTCAGGTTTCTTCCTCCCTGTTTTACAATATATCCTATGTAAAGGTATGGAGGATTAGTTATATGAAAAATAGGCAATTTCTTCCCTAAAATATTTTTAGGAAACTGCTGAAGGGTATCTTTTTGGACGATATTTTCTCTCGCAATTTTTTCTGGGATACCATAATATTTCGCATTTGTTATTGATTTTTCTACTAATTCTGATTGTATATCAAATAAAAATATTCGCTCCCTAAAAAAGTTAATTCTTTCGGTATGAGGGATATATTCAAGAATAGGTAATATTAAATTTCCTTCACCTGCGTATAAGTCAATCCATATATAATTGTAAATATCTTTTTTAATATAAGGAAATATATATTCTTGAAATATTTTAACAGAGGTTAAATGCTCACCAAAGTTTCTTCTTTTTTGTTTTATTATTTGTTCAGTTTCCAATGTCTTCATTTGTTCTAATTATATAACATTTGTTGTTATCTCCCAATTATTTACATTAGATAAAAAGTAATGTCCCTGAATTTTTTCATACTATAATCAAGTAGTCTATACATTCCCTTTATACTCTTTACCAAGCTTCTAATTTGATATACAGTTAAATGTTATAAGTTATAGTTGAATATGGCTTAAAACTTCTGCATTACTTAGTATTTTTTGATAATATTTTCTTGACTGAAATATAAATTATACCTCCATTCATAAATGGACCAGGAGTGTATTATAATATATGTAGAAGAATTCTATTTTTATCTAACAAGATTCTCTAATCTTTTGTATAATGTAATTATTATTTTTTTTAATTTCTACGAACCAAATTGGTTAATTTCACATTTAATTAATATAAAGTATTTAAAATGAAAAAACAGGAAATTCGCTATGTTTAGAAAAAGACCAGTTTCATTTAAAGTTATTTTATCTCTATCCATTATTTCTCTACTTCTGGGAAGCATAACCTTAATCTTTTTACAGGGTAAGGCTTTTGCAGGAGAACAAACAAAACATACGGTAAAAACGATGAATATGATAAGGATGCTTGACCTTGCTATTCGCACTGAACAGGGATTCACAATAGACAATTTAGATTTAGAGTCACCATTGGAAGAACATGCAGTTAAGGTATTGGCAGATAGTTATGACTTGAATCAGTTAAATATATATGTGCCTATTAAAGCCAATTACCCGGAAAATACAGATGAAACTGTCAATTTTGTTGTTTGCAATGATAGTGATATTTGCTTCAATAATGACCAATGGTTTGGAAATGTCTTCTCAGACACAATCCTTATTCCTGGATATAGTAGCGTTAATATTCGTCCTTACCTCACAGGACTACCTGCTTCGCAAACTTTATCTGTTTATGCTCTGGTAAATGCAGACTGTATTCAAACTCAACCAATAACAGTTTTTAATTATGCGGATGTAAATATTCCAGAGGAAACAATACAATTTAACCTTGAAGAGGTAGATTCATCCACAGATACCGATAGCAACGGCATCCCAGATAATATTAAGGCTGTGATATCAAGGGGTGAATTATGGGCTGCAAACCGACTGGTCAATAACAATCTACGAACTGTGTATGTGATGAATCTGAATGTCCCCACTGATACAACACTAATTATCCCGTCAGAATCTATTGAAATAGAAATACCAACCCTGAAAAAATTAAAAATGGAAGGGATTATTGACCAAAAATTAAACAACGCATATCTGGTAGTAACAGTATCTAATGAACTGGGTGCACAAATTGACATGATAACCGAAAATCCAGAGACAAAAGACCTGTCCACATGGGTTGAAGATACACTTGATAAAGCCCCGGGAAATTTAAACCCTAATAGTAATTTTTTAGGAATAAACTTAATTTACTTTGATAAAGACTTGAATCTGCAGGTTCTATCTCTCCCAGAGGACTTAGCCATAAGGATTACAATAAAGAATATTTCAAGTTCAGATTGGGTAGAAGCCAGACCATTTTCATTCCCAATTACTATGGCAGAAACCTACCTGACAAACGACCCCGATAAGGAATCAATCTGGACACCAGTAGTTTCAACCACTACGGAGCAGGGGATTACCTTTGGGCTCCAAGAAAGTAGTATTGTCGCACTCTTTGACGCAGGAATAAAGTTAACTGATATTATCCCTGACAAAATACCTCGTGGAATGAAAATGGATTTGACACTAAAAGGAATCATTCCCGTATCCGCAGCTAAAAGTGTAGCAGAAGCCTCCGAATTATATGAAGTAATAATTGGAGGAGCAGCAGCCGAATTTAGGGAAGGATTGCCAAAAGTAGCCATAACCGAATATACTGGCTTAAACGAAAATCAGATGTTTATAACTGCACCTGCTATTGAGAATACAGGACCTATTCCCGTTGAAATTGTGGATAAGTCCGCAAATGGCTTGTCTTTTGTTTTCCCGGACGCAATTACAGTATTAAATGTGTTCAATATCTCGGCTAAAATTGAACGAGGACCCAATGCTCAATCTAAAAATGCAGAGATTATAATTGACCCTGCTAAAAATCAATATCTGCCAGAGAAGGGCATGTTCCTGGAAGGGGATACAGTAACAATTTCTATCAAAGATATTGATGCTGATGACCAATTTGTCGGCTGGTATTCGGCAGATGGAATGCTTTTTTCACAACTACCGGAACTTATTGTCCGTGCGACTTCGGACTTAAATCTCAAGGCACGCATACTTAGAAGGCAGCATACAGTAAATATTGTGATTGAACCGCCTGATACAGGGTTGGTTGCATTAAATCCAGATGGAGGGGTTTATGCTCCAGGAACAGAATTAGAACTTATCGCAGAACCAGCAAGAGGCTACCAATTTGAAATGTGGCTTTTGCCAGAAGGCAGAACTTCTACTGAAAATCCAATTAAATTTATTGTAGAAGAAGATTGCACTATAACCGCAAAGTTCCAGATTGGACCGGCAGAGGTTTCAGGACTAACAAGGCTTAGCAACGATAAATTCGAGCGTGATGCTTCAGGCAAAGAACGACTGGTTATCTGGGCTTTCGGTGGAGTGGTTCGTCGCATTGAAGGACTAAATTTAGAGAGCGATACTTCACTCCAACTTGTGGACGCGAGCACAGGCAACGATATTGGAAGTGCATTTGCACCATTAGAAATTGCAGAGGACAAAACCTACATGGATATCATTGTTCCACCATATCCAGCATATTCAGATACCATGCCCGCTTATGTAGATGTGGATTTGAAAACAAGTGATTCTACAATTACAATTCCTGCATTTCGATATTACCATTACCGTCGAGATAACTTTGGTGTATATATAACTGCATTTACAGCGAATTTAAACGAAGGGGGAAAGTTTTCCATTTTTATAGACCAACAAGTTCTGGGAACAATAGAATTTCCAGCAATGGGTGGTGAAGAATCTACTATGTATGGATTAGTCCGAACCGTCAAAGTTATGGATAACCCAACACCTTCAGCAGTTGCCAGTGCATTTGGGAACACATTAATTCAAGGAGGTATTTATGGCACACCGATTACAGGCACTTACGAAGTGGCTTATTATCTCTATGAGGCAGATACATTAACCGAGCCTTATGAGCCGGGCACTCCCATATATTCTCCCGCAAAAGACGAAAAGGACCAGCCATTATTTAATAAAACCGTATTTCCATATAATTTAGACGGGACACCAAAAACCGATGTCCCTGTGATTAAAATTACACTTCCAACCAACGGAATGAACTACAACTTGTTTAGAGGTGGAATTACAGTTTATGGACAGTCATCGGACTATGACTATATTGAAAATCGGGTTATCCCGGGAGTAAAAACGGCTTATCAATCCCAGATTTTATCCACAGATATTGACCCCGTTATGACTGAAAATAACACTGGTGCCACAGATAAAATTACGATGAGGGCTTACTCCCTTAATAGTTTTGGGATACGCATGCAGTCTTTACTTCCTTTTGATGTTACAAGTCTGGTAAGAATTGTCAATACAAATGGGTTTACTATTTCAAATGCAAGCGGAGATAAAACAGTCAACATTTCATCTCCAAAGGGTGGCTTAGGCTATGTAGACCAGATTGAACTGAGGAACGAAGAAAAGGGGATAGATATTTTTGTAAGGCCTAAAAGTGTAGCAGGAGAATCGGAAGGACTGCTCACATTCAAAACGCCAAAAGTAGATACATCCGCCATTACAGACATTATCATTTATTTAAAGTCACAACCTACTGTACCCATAATCGTATTAGAAAATGCGTTGATGTATCAAAAGACACCTGTGCGCCTTGAATCGTGGATTTTAATTCCGATAGGGTTATTGGCTACCACAATCGGATTTGCTGCTGGCGGCTACAGTGGCAATAATGGTGGTCCCTGCTTTATCGCCACTGCCGCTTATGGCACATCTATAGCAGAAGAAATTCAAACCTTACGCACATTACGAGATGAATATATGCTCACAAATACTCTGGGCACAGCCTTTGTAGATTTGTATTACAATGTAAGTCCACCCTTAGCCAATTGGATTTCTAAACATGCTTTCTTCGCATACCTAACTCGGTGCATACTAACACCTATTATATTGTTAAGCAAGTTGGCACTTTTATTCCCATTACAATTTCAAGCAACACTGCTACTTCTGCTGTGTATAGGAATACCCTTATACCTGTATAAACGGAAACAGAAATCACAATCTCTGTGAGAAATATACGAAGAAGCACATAATTATTAGATTAAAATGGGGAATAAGCAGTAATATGAAGGATTTACAACAGTTTTTTGTCCCGGATAAACTTGCTTCTTTACGATTAGACCTGTTTTTATCAGAACAATTAGAGGGCTTTTCCAGAACGCAGATTCAGTCCCTTATCAAAAGGGGAAAGGTATTCGTCAATCAGAAAGAAGTTAGAAAAGTAGCATTTTTAATCAGCCCCGGCGATTGTGTAGACATTGAGTTACCTACAACTGAGAATGAAACGAAACTTACGCATGAAAACATCACATTAGACATCATATATGAAGATAAAGATGTAGTTGTCGTAAACAAGCCCGCAGGATTGGTCGTTCATCCTGCACCGGGGCATACCTCAGACACTCTGGTAAATGCAC
>DAOOVZ010000014.1:0-28688 GCA_035370665.1 Candidatus Hydrogenedens sp. | reverse complement strand
GTATTAGACTGGTTCCAGAAAGATAAAACTATCTTTAAGGATTCTTTTAATCCCTCATCCTACAACCTACCGTCCCCTGACACCTAATATAATTTCCACAAATAATTCATGGTCCTTTAACTCAGAAAAATTTAACAGTAAGTAGTAAAGATAAGATAAAGAGGATTTGCTAATTTCATAGTTTCCAGATTCTAAAGCAGTTATTAATGTTCTTTCTATTTGATTGAAAGGTGCTAATAAAGGGGAGAGGTATGTTTTAGGTATATTTCGTAAAATAAATTTAGTTACAAATTTACTTTTTTTATTATCCTCGAAATAGTCTTTTGTGAATGCAAATTTTTCAAATACTTTTGGGTTTTCACCAAGGTTTTTGATTATATCTTTGTTTAAATCTCTAATTCTGCTTAGCACATCCTTAACTGATATAAATTTCTTTTTTATTTTTGTCTCATATTCCAAAATATCACCAATGCCTTCAAGTGCTTCCTCATACTTATTTTTAATTTGTTCTAGAGAATTGTTATCTGTTTTTTCTTCTATAGTAAAGACTATCTCTGCTTTCTTAAAAAGTTCGTCAAGAACATAATCTCTATTTATGGAATAAAGTTTTACTATTTTTAAAAACTGGTAGATAAGTATAAAAGAACCTACAAGAATCGCAAGTAAAATTGCACTTATGATAAATTTTAGCCAGGATAAAAGAAAATAATAAAAGAGAAACATCAAAACAAACAAAGAAATTATTAAAAAAAGACACAAAAATAAAAAAAAGCGTATATAATAATTGAATTTTTCTTCAAAAAATAGGTTAGAAATTACATCAGAATTATACCTTTCTGAAATCCCAGCAATTATGTTATAGGTTACGGGAACCACAATGCCTAAAATTGTAATTGGAAATACAATTGTTCCTGCTCCTATTGTAATTAAATATAAGAAAAAGTCACTTTCAGACATCTGAATTCCTTAAATTTAAAATTAATTATCATTAATTCTAATAGTTAAGTCTCGATATTTCAAATTTTAACTATAATTATATTTGTGGATAAAGCATTATTCTCTGTTTGTGATTATTTGGGTGGATAGGGATTAGATGTGCGGATAGATGGGAAAAGTTAGGTGTGTCAGAAGTGTGTGGTTGGGTGGTTGTTTTATTTCTGGACGATTTGTCCGTCGGGTGTCTGATATTTGTGTCCCGGTTGTAGGCAGTCTAATCGGGCACGGTAGAAGGTGTCCTGAATAGCGGATAGGGATTTAGAGGAATAGTTATTGGCTTTTATAATGCCTTCATATAAAGCCCAGCGGTCGTTATTCTCACCCATTATTACCAGTGCATTTTTATCACGCTGCTGGCGTGTAGTTTTATTTTTGTAATCTCTATTTCTAATGATAGATATGAGTCCGTTGTTTTGTTCGCAGACGAAGCCTTTGTCTAACAGGTCTTTGATTAATTCATAGCGGATTGCTCTTGTGCGGATGGCTTGTTTGATTTGTGGAGTATCCAGATTAATTCCTTTTATATTGGATAAATCGGGTTCTCGTTCGCCTGCTGCTATTTGTTGTTCAATGTATTGAGCGGCTTTCATAAGTTCATCCTGGGGCAACTGGGTATAATCGGGTGCTATATGGACAATAGAATGGAATAGTGTTCCGCATGAACATAACATACTGAATAGAACGATACTTGCCAATGATAGGGTCAATTTTGTTTTATTGCGGTTCATTTTGTTTTCCCTCACTTTTCAGTTAAAGTAACAGGTTTAGGTGCTATGACGAGATTTTTCCCTTTTCGTTTCGCTTTGTATAGGCACTGGTCTGCAATACGAAGTAAATCTTCAACGGATAATGTTTCATTTTGTATGACTTCAGCCATACCACCGCTGATGGTCACTTTGACCGATTTCCCCATATATGTAAATGGTTTTTCTTCAATAACTTTTCGTATTCGTTCTGCCTGGGTGTAGGCGCCTTCTAATGGTGTTTGAGGCATGATGATAATAAACTCTTCACCGCCATATCTTGCTACGATGTCTGTTCTGCGGACGGTCTGCAACATACGCGTAGCAATCTCTTTTAATATGGCGTCTCCAAATAAATGTCCATAGAGGTCGTTGCATTTTTTGAAATCGTCAATGTCAAATAGTGCACAGGACAGGGGAAGGTTATATCTCAAACTACGCAGGAGTTCTTCTTCTAATCGTTCTCTGAAATAACGATGGTTGTAAATACCTGTTAGACCATCTGTAATAGCCAGTCGTTCTAATGTTTTATTTGCCTGCTGGACAGATTCGAGCAATTGTGCCCGTTCTAACGCATTTGCAGCCGCACTGGTTGCGATTTCAAAGAAATTAATTTCTCTAAGGGTAAACCCGGATTCACGACGAACAGCACGAAACAATAAAGAACCGACCTCAGTGTCATAAAGGAGAATCGGTATAACCAAAATAGAATGGACACCTTTCTGAATAAGCGAATCTAAACATGGCTGCATAAGTGGGTCCTGTTTCACATTGTTGATAATTACTTTGTCGCCGAGAGAGAGTGCCTTTTGTATTTCTGGATATTTACTCAAAGGGACAGTTATGTCATAGAGATTTGCGTCGTCATGAGAAGCCAGAACATGAACCGTGTCTTCATGTCCCCAGACGCGAACAATGGAGCAGCGTTCTGATGGAACAATTCGGGAAATTTGCTCTACAAAAACATATAGCACATCGTGGGCATACTTTTTGGAGGAGACCGCTCCTAATATTTCCAAAACGGTTGCTAACTCATTTTTGTCCATCTCTATTGTAGACCCGTGGTCAGAAAGCAATTCTGCCTGAGTAGACATAATTTGAGTTGTAATTTCAATTGTTTTCTCTAAATTCTCTTTGCAGGAAGCAAATTTTGTCTCCAATGAAGGAACAAAAATATTTAAAAGGTGCTGAATGTAAGAACTGAGATATGACCATCCTCCATTAAAATTTTTTTCACCATTTGTTGTTACAGTTTTTGTAATAGTTCCAAGTATAGAAATGGCAATTATAGAAGAAAGCACAATAAATATGCGGTCAGTTGTTTGAAAGAAAGGAGGCGGATTGTGTACTTCGATAGGTATGTCCCAATGTGAAGGAGGGATTCCAAGTATTACAAGTTTGCTGATATCTGGTAAGAGTTTATCTATTTCACAAAGTTGTTGAATGGTTTCAGAATCACTAATAATAATAAGGTCTTTTCCACCGGAGCGGTTAATTTGTTTTAGTGCTTCATCACAAAGATTATAATAGAAAGTTGTATTATTAATAGGAATAAGTGTGGAATTGGGAGGTAGTGGTTGAGAATCTAAGGAGAAGGAATAGATACGTTCTTTTAAAGAAGTAATATTTTTTACTTCGTCAGACATAATTGTTTTTTCCGGTGTATTGTTTTAGTTCGATGTTTTGTTCTCTGTTGGTGGATTTGTGGTTGTCGTGTTGCTGGGACCTTCGCCAATCTGTTCTAATGGAAATATGTCTTCAAACTTTATCTCTTCTTTAATAATAACAGGCGTTGAACGAACAATTAAATCATAAATTTCTTCAATATCTTCTGGATAGAATCGCACGCAGCCATTTGAAGAATAGGAACCGATTGTTTCTGGGGCAATAGTTCCGTGGAGTCCTAAATCTGTTGGCAATCCTGGCTCGGAAGGGACTAATGGCATCCAGCGAGTCCCCAACTCATTTCGAGGGTCTCCGGGCGGTATAGGACCTTCACCTGGTTTGAACCATGTTGGATTTTTTTGTTTATTACCAATTTTATAAGTGCCTAATGTTGTATTTTGTCCAGGCTTACCCAAACCAACTTTATATCGTTTGAATATACCCTGCTCATCAACCAGAAATGCCCTACATTTTGACCGTTCTACAAAAAGTCTAAAATCTTTTGGTGTATATTTCAAGGTTTGATTGAGTCGTAATTTTGTATCTTCTGAAATTTGATTAGCACGACAGAGCATACCGATAGGTGTATTTAGTCTTGAGCCAATAGAAGTTAAGGTATCTCCCGCCTGGACAGTGTAAACCTTACTTTCTGGTGTAGGAAGGTTAGAAAAAATTAGTTCTACATTTAATTTGCCCAACATATCCAGTGCTTCATTCCAGATTTCCGAGTCCCATTCGGCATCCATAACCGCACGCTGCGCAAGGTCGCGTGCTTTAATCTTATTGTTATCCTGTAATTCCAGTCGTGCTAATCCCAAATAACCGTAAGCACGATTTCCTTTTGAGGAACGGTCAATAATTTCTTGATAATTGGAACGAGCCACATCTTTTTTGCCTAATGTTTCAGCAATTTGTGCATAACGATATTGCAAATAAGGATATTGAATACTACTACTACACTTATTCTTTGCCTCTTCTGCAACCGATAAGGCATCATTAGGTTTTTCCACCTTTGATTCTAAATCTATCCACAACAAATATGCCTTTGCTAAATTTTCGACCTGTGTCTCTTTGCCTACATAGTCTTTTAATTTTGAGCGTAGTTCATCAAATTGGGCTGCATCCAGCATTTTTTGAAATTGTTCTAATGAATTTTCTTTAGTCTCTGGAGAAGATGAAGGTAACAGTTTTTCTGTAATTTTTTCTTTAGAAATTAGGGTAGTTGAACTAAAAACAAAGTGATATACGATGTAAACTACAACAAGAAGTATTATTATACCTATAAAAATCCGAATTAATGTTTTATCTGCATGTTTTTTTGATGAAAAATATTGTTTGTGCATAGTTAAATTCTCGATTCCGTTTCTCGGGTTAAATCTAATAGCAATTCTGTCATAGATTGGTAACGGTGTTCTATTTTTCGCCGAAGTGATTTTAAGATAATCCTGTCTAAGGCGGGTGGGATTTGGGGATTATGGACTGATGGTGGCACAAATTTGTAATTAGGGTCAATTAATTGTCGAGTTATTATTTTTGGGTCATTCCCTTCGCAAGGATGTTTTCCTGAAAAGAGTTCATACATTGTAATACCAAAGGAGAAAATGTCGGAACGCTGGTCTAAACTTTTCTTTAATATCTGTTCAGGGGACATATATAACCGTGTTCCGCCTGCTTCTTTTGCGAGCCAACCAAGCCACGCCGCATTGTTTTTGGATAGACCAAAATCCACAATTTTTACCTGCTTTCCATCTTTTGAGAATAAGAAATTTGCTGGTTTAACATCACGGTGGACAATTCCGTGCTGATGCAGGTAATCAAGTCCATGACAAAGTTTAATACAAATATCAATCATCTGTCGTATACTTAAATCGCGGTCTGTGATATGTTTTTTAAGGTTATATCCGTCAATATATTCCATTACAATACATCGGCGAGTTCTACCCAGTCGGTCAATAGTTTCATAAATATTTTTGTCCATCTTAACAATATTCGGATGGTTTAGAGAAGCGGCTATCTGCACTTCCCTGCCGAGAAAATCCTGTTTGCGTCTCTTTGGGTCTTCATCAAAACGAGGGTCAAGGACTTTTATTGCGACAGTCTGGTCTTTAACACGGTCCAGGGCTTTATATACTGTGCCCATGCCGCCACTCCCTATCGGAGCAACAATCTCATAGGGACCCACTTGCTTAATTTCAAGTTCGGCTTTATTGGGGTCATCAAAATCCGAAGCGATTGCTGCTTGGGATACATTGTTTTTCTTTTTCTTAAATATCCAGAACATTACCTCTATTCAATACCACTATAATTTATTATTAATTTTACCACAAATCATATAGAGAAAGTAAAAGTAGTTTTATTTATCATGCAGTTTTCCATTGCCCCATACCCGCAGCAGGGACAGGTACTTCATTAACGATTTCTTTCAATACAGAAGAAACTGTCACTTTTCTTAAACGGCTTTCGGGATTCAAAATTAGACGATGTTCCAGTACCGGCGATATAAGTGCTTTAACATCATCAGGAATAACATATCCCCTACCAAGAACGGCTGCGTATCCCTGAGAGCACCGAAATAGCATAAGTGAAGCACGCGGACTTGCACCTAATAATAAATGTGCGTGGTCGCGGGTTCTCGCAATTATGCGTAGCATGTATTCACGAACCTTCGGATGGACAAAGATTTCACGGACTTTTGCCTGCATTTGCACTATAGTTTGCGGATTGGCTACTGGTTGTAGACTTTCAATAGGATGCGACAGGCGTAGCCTTTCTAACATCTCTAATTCTGCCATTATGCCCGGATAACCCATAGATAACTTTATCATAAAACGGTCTAATTGTGCCTCAGGTAAAGGAAAAGTCCCTTCATGCTCCACAGGATTTTGAGTTGCGAAAACAATAAATGGCTGGTTTAATATATAAGTCTTACCATCTACTGAAACCTGCCCCTCTGCCATTGCTTCTAATAATGCAGATTGGGTCCGTGGGGTTGCACGATTGATTTCATCGGCAACTATTACTTGATTAAAGATAGGTCCATATCGAAATTCAAAATTTTGTGTTTTCTGGTTGTAAATAGAAACACCTGTCACATCTGTCGGTAATAAATCTGGCGTGCATTGGATTCTTGTATAGGAACAACCACTGGAAATGGCTAATGCCCTTGCTAACATGGTCTTTGCTACACCGGGAACATCTTCCAACAAAACATGCCCACCGGCTAAAAACGCAGATAAAGCAGCCCGAACAACATGACTTTTATCAAGAATCACTTTCTCTATGTTCTGAATTAAGTCTTTGACAAAATCTCTAAATTGACCTGCCATAAAAAAATCCCTAATGATAATCTTTTGAATCCATTTCAGATAGCGTTATATTATATATAATATAAGATTCTGAAAGAGTAATTATAATTAGATGAAGATGTGTAATAAAACAGCAAAATATTTAATCATTCCTATTTTTCTATTATGTGTGTATGTGGTCTTTTCATTTTCGGTGCATGCAGATAGATTAATTACAAGCGCAAAAACTTATGAAAATGTTTTTATAATCGAAGGTAATAATTCGTTTTATATCCTTAACCCAGAAGACGGAACGGTTGACAGCGTACCCAAAGCAGCGGCTTCTGCCAATTCGGTTATCCTTGACGAGCCAGAACAACGATTGGCACTAAAAAACAAATGGAAAGAAAAACAAACTTTTCTTAAAGATATGCCAGAACAAAAGAAGAATGAGGAAGTTGGAATTAAAGATATAGAGTCAAATAAGGAAGTTGAAGATTCATCTATCCCTTTGTTGAAGAAGAAGGGAAATGCTTCGCAATATCGAGTTTTACCTGCCGTTTCTTCAAATCCAAATTCTAAATTTATCCAACATTATGCTCTGCCAGGGAATCAATATTATCCAGGTATCATCCAGAATATTGATAAACAAGTAACTGGTATGTATAGAGGCGGTATGGGTGGGGACAGCCTTCCCAAGGTCGTTTTAAAAAATCCGCCTGCTTCCTCTGCGGGTTCTTATACCGGTGGCAGAAGGATGAATTATGGCATGAATGCTTCACCGCGTTATGGTGGAATGAGAGGCATGCAAGGTGGTTATGCACCTATGTTTCGAGATGTAACTATCATTAGCAATATTTCCGAACTCTTTTCAACAATTGACGACCGTATTATAGGAGAATTTGGTTCTATCAAACTCACTCCCTCCACAACAATTGGAAGCACTATTAATAGGAACTATTAGAACAAACACTTTTTGAATAGTTGGCTTGCAAATTGGAAATAGGTTGTATAGGTCCTATAAGTCTTATAGGTCTTATAGGTCTTATAAGTCTTATATTCAATTTGTTTACTTGGTAGGGAACTATACTTCATATCTGTTCAGTTTCGGTTTCTTTTTTTGGTGCTATGCGTACAGAAATGGCTTGTGGCACAATTTCAAATGATGCAGGTAGATAGCCGGGCACATCACCATCCATATCAAGTAATACCTCTCCTGCTGTATGGGCAGGGGTTGCAATAACTTTTTGAGCTTTGAATACTTTTATTTGAGTATGGTTTAAATGAGTCCCATTATAAACACTTTTAACATTCTGTAGTAATTCAAAAGTTGAAATACCAGGAATTATAACTACATCGAACCAACCATCATTAATTATTGAATTAGGCAAAATTTGCATGCCACTCCCAAAGAATTTTCCATTACATACTGCCACAATCTTTATATTCAATACTTCATCAAACTGGTTGTCAATTTTCAGTCGAACTGGTTTGTTTCGATAAGTCAATAAAGCCTGGAGCATGCCCAAAAAGAATGCCAATTTGCCACTGTATTGTTTTAGTCTGGTGTATTTATTGACCACATGGTCCGTGACTCCACTTAACCCAAAACTTGCAATATTTACGAAATATCGTGACTCTTCTTTACCATCGAAATTAACGAACTTTATTTTACCCAGGTCAAGTGGAAATACAGAAGTCTCCGCCAGATATTCAATTTGCTGGTCAATGTCGAATGGCCATGCTAATGTTCGTGAAAAATCCCTGCCTGTTCCTGTGCTGACTATTGCAAATACCGATTCAGGGTTTATTAGTTTATCATCTTTGAAGAAACCATTTACTACCTCGTTAATTGTGCCGTCACCACCAGCAGCAATAATTTGCTCATATCCTTCCATTAGTGCGTTCCGTGCAAGTATAGTGCCGTGACCGGGTCTTTCTGTAAACACAGTTTTGACTGGACCAATTGCTTGGTGTAGTTTTTTTTCAATATCAGGCCAGATTTTACCTGTCATGTTGCCCCATGCTCGCGGATTGACAATAACAAAGGTTCGAGCCCAGGAAACAAAGTGAACGCGTGCTTTATTAGTTTCCTGTTTACGGGTCTCTTCTTGCCATGCAAATTCATGCGTGACTAAATCCAATGTTTTGCGAAGTGTCTGTTCGCCGGGGTTGCCAAGGTTACCCATATTGGTTCGACGGAATAATACATCATTAAGATGCAGTGCCATTTCCTCACGAAGTGCATACACAACCTGTGCCCCAATTTCATGCCGATTGTCGGATAAAGGTTGGGCTAATTCAGGGTCGGTGCGCGCTAATTCAATTACCTTTTCCATTTCCGTTCCGTAATTATGTGCGAGATTCTCTACAATTTCAGGTGGAAAATCCGAATATTGTTTTTTGGCTTCATCCAAAAATTCTTGGAACAGCCTGAAATCAGCACCATATACAGGTGTCTGGTCCGTTTTACAAGGAGGTGGTGTTGTATTTAACTTTTCAAATACTTTATTAACCACGCGTTCTGCTAAATGTCGCGAAGTTGTCCATTTCCCGCCTATGGCTGTGATAAACCCACTGCACGCATCTTGTTCATGGTCGAAAACTTCTGCGGCTCTACTTGCGTTATAGGAATTAAACTCCTCATCTGTTTCTTGTGGGTCTTTCTCAACAATAGGTCTCAATCCTGCATAGAAGAACAGAACATCACCACGCTTCAAATTTGCACCTAAAAGTCCTCTATTAATCGTAGATAAAAACTCTACTAATTCTCTTTCGCTCACATGGACATTGTCTGGGTCTCCTTGATATATAGTATCTGTTGTGCCCAACAAGGTGTACCCCTGCCATGGTAAAACAAAAAAATGTGTCCCTTTGCCCGGTATCGCAATGGCATACTTACTTGTCAATGGTTTAGTTAAGACATGAATACCTTTTGAACGAATAATCTTGCGGTCAGGTTCTTTATCCGTGGCCAAAGCAATAAGTCGGTCTGCCCAGGGTCCTGTAGCATTGACAACTACTTTCCCCTTTACCTGTGCTTCTTTGCCATCTTCACAGTCTACAATCTTTACACCTGTGATACGATTTTTGTCCCGCAGGTATCCAACGACTTCTGTGTAATTGATGACAACGGCACCCTGAGCAATACTCTGTTTTAGACAAGCCCATGCTAATCGTTCAGGTGAATACATCTGATAGTCATGGAAAAGTAATGCTTCACTAAAGTCCATATCAGCCAATTGCGGCTCCTCAGATAGGATATTATCACGAGAAACATGCTTATAGGGGGGGATAAATTTATCTGGGTCAGCCAGTTTGTTGCGGTCGTATGAAAGCCAGTCATAGACTTTCAAACCTAATGAATACAAAAGCTGCTCCTGAAATCTTTTGCTACTGTGAATAGGAAGAATAAATGGTAGAGAATGGACTAAATGAGGAGCAATTTGAGACCAAATTCTTCGCTCTTTTAAGGATTCACGAACCATACCAATCTCTAAATTTATCAGATAGCGAAGTCCACCGTGGATAAGTTTTGATGACGCACCACTTGTAGCACTAGCAAAATCTTTCCGTTCCAATAAAGCAACTTTTAGCCCCCGCAGAGTAGCATCTCGAGCAACACAAGCACCAACAATACCTCCACCAATTACAATTAAATCAAATTCTTCTGGCACCAACCGCTCCCACATCTTTTCACGCAAGAGAGCCATATTAATATCTCCATAACAAGTTATGGTAAAGGCAAATTATAAATTCCCAACAATTTCTTGCATAAATTTACTATATTCTCCCCATAGAATTATTATCAAATCAAATATGCTTTACTAAAATAATATAAGAAAAATTAGAACATGTCAAAATTTATGTTTTCGAGGGCATTTGTAACTGTTGCAACACCACCGTTCGTTGGAGCAGGACCCTTTTCTTGATACCGTAAGAACTCTACATGTCCATCAAAGAAGAGAACATTTGCCCCTCCCGGAATGTGGTTAAATAAAGATGGTTCAGTAGTAAGTTTATCCATCATCACCCAGAGGGCACTCTGTCCTTTTGCAGAAGCACCGGGATTATTTATATCTGTGATAAGAAATCGTTCAATCCCTTCTCTTAACCTATATACGGTGTCTCCACCTGCATTACCAACAGGAGGGTGTCCTGTAAGAGCAGCGGTTCCGTCTGAGATAACAATGTCCTTATCAGACCTGCCATTCTCGTGAAATAGGAAGAATGGTGCTACGGCTTCTAATAAACCTTGAATAAGTTGAGTAGGTCCCGTTCCACCACCAGTGCCTAAAAACGGCACTAGAGACAGGTCCGTTTGCGGGTCGGTTGTATCCCCACGGTCAAAAACCCAGCCTAAATAATAATAACTCGCCTGCATGTTCCAGACGCCTCTGCCTTTTTTGGCACAGGGCATAGTTATATCCGTTTGTTCTGTGATTGGGTTAATCAATGAATCAGTTGTGTATTTTGAGTCTGATGGACAAATAAGAATATTGACATCTGTCATATATTCAGGATATATCATTTCTGGATTTGGACCTGCCACAACAATAGACTTCATACCCACAGATGGAAAATTGGATTGTTCACAGTCAACTGCCTCTATATACTCCATAGGCACAGGAGGATATTTTTCTCCTTTCGATTCGCCAGAATACATTTTGAAAATAAGTCCCCACTGTTTCAGATTATTCTGACAGGAAGAACGACGAGCCGCTTCCCTTGCACGGGCTAAAGCAGGCAATAAAATCGCTGCTAATATCCCTATAATGGCAATTGCCACCAATAATTCAATAAGTGTAAAACCCGATTTCTTTTTCATAATTTATTCCTTTATCAAAAACATGTTCATCACATTTTATTAAAGATTAATGGCATGATAAAAATTATTGAATCTCTATCATACGCTGGATAGGTATTTTTGCTTTCTCAATAATTTCCGGAGAAACCTCAACTTTGTATTGTATTTTTTGCAATGCTTCCAGTGTTTGCTCAAGTGTAATCAGGTTCATGTGTTTGCAACGCAAAGGACATGCTTTAATCAGTTCTAATTCAGGGAATTCTGCTTGTATATTATCTCCCATCGCACATTCAGTAAATAAGGCTACCTTTTCTCTGGGATGTTTTTTTACATATTCAATCATCCCTTGTGTGCTACCTGTATAATCCACTTTACGAATCACCTCAGGTGGACATTCTGGGTGTGCTAAAATCTTTATGCCGGGATATTGCTGATGGACACGGTCTACATCCTCAGGCTTAAACAATTCATGAACTTCACATCTTGCTTTCCAACCAATCACAACAGGATTAGAACTTTTTTCTATCTTGTCCATCGTAATTTCATCGGGAAAATAGAAATCCGCACCTAAATCAGTAGCGGTATTTTTTGCTAAATATTCATCAGGCACGAAGATAACAGCCTTGTTTCCTTGTTTGAAAATGTGAGTTAAAACTTTTACTGCATTTCCAGAAGTGCAGCAATAATCGGATTCTGCCTTTGTATCTGCATAAGTATTTACATAAGATACAACTGGAACATCTGGAAACTTTTGTTTTAATTCAATCAGGTCATTCCGCTTTATCCCTTCTGCCAGTGAACAGCCAGCCTCTTTTGAGGGCACAAGAACTATTCTGGTCTGGTTCAATATTTTTGCTGTTTCACCCATGAACCATACCCCACAAAACACAATTATATCTGCCTCTGTCTTACTCGCTATCGTAGATAGGTAAAGAGAATCCCCTACATGGTCAGGAATAGAATGATACAGGGCAGGTTCCATATAGTTATGACCTAAAATTATAGCATTCTTTTCTGCTTTTAATTTCAATATTTCAGAAGCATACTTTGCCTTTAATTCAATCTCAAAATCAGGCAAAATGCCCTTTAAACGATTCTTCATCTGTTCAATAAGAACTGTAGTATCTTTTACCAAAAGAATATTTATATCTCTATTCATAAATAAAAACCTTAAAAAATATTACAGGAATAATAAACTTTAATTATATCAAAAAATGATAAATCTTTTCCTCTTTAATAAAAAGTATCCATCTGCTATATAGATAAAATGTTTGTAATATAACTATGCAAATTTATTTGATAAAAGCCACTCTTGCCTGCTAAAAATAATTAAAATTATTTGAGTCTATTTAAAATTGTAATATTATAATTATCGTATCAGGGGAATAATAGTTTATGGTTGAAATATGTCATTTCTTATTGTTGCGTTTTCTTTGAACAGCCACCATTAAGCCCATGGTATTGATTTCTAAATTATCGCCGAGCCAATTCATAGCAGAATCAACATCTTTCACGCCACACCATTGAACTTGTTCTCGCACTGATTCAATTAAACGGGGAAATAACCAATTCATTAACTCCTCGTCCGGAATATTTTTGTCCAGAGCCGTTTGTATAAGAATGTCCATAGCGGACAGGGAACGCAAGAGGTAAGAAGCAGCCTGTTGTGTGTTTTTGTGAATCCCATAATGAGGTAAAAAAACATAGTCTGGATTAAGTGATAATAAAATCCGCCGCACAGTCTTTTCAGATTCCGCAGCGTCAAAATCGGGAGGTGCTGTACTGGAAACTATAAATTTTGTTTCATAAGTCTCCGGGTCAGATAAACCAACCCCAAACGAATCGCCTGTGAATACACCCTTTGTCTTACTATCATATATACAAATATGATGAGTAGAATGCCCTAAAGTATACAAAAATTGTAATGTCCGCTCACCCCAGGTAATAGTCTCATTGTCAGCAATAGTTTGAATTCTATCTTCTGGTGTTGGTTCTACATTGCCGAAGAGTCCTGTGAACTGTGATTCTCCATATACAGAGCGGGCAGACTCTATAAGCCGCTCCGGATTTGCCAGATTCCGTGCTGCCTTCGGATGTGCAATAACCTTCGCATTTGGACAGTGCTTCAACAACGCCGATGTTCCGCCAGCATGGTCAAGGTGTGCATGGGTCACAATAAGATAATCAACATTTTCAGTCGGTATATTCTGTTCATTCAAGGCTTGTAATAAATAGGGCACAGCAAACACTGTATTATTATCCACGAAACTGGCTCGACCTGATTCTATCATCATAAAAGAGCATGCCCGACGGGAACCTCTATAATGACAATCTACTGGAATTAATTTATTATTGAGAAAATTTACCATCATTTACTTCCTTATATATATAACTCATTAATATTATTTCTGTTTACCTGTTTGTTTACCCAATCTATAAACACTTGTAATCTATAATTTACAAAATAGCACAGATGAACCTTCTATCTCAAAAATATTAATAAATTTGTAGGGATATGGAGCACTACTGCACTAAATTTTTTTGACTCGTTTCTATAAAAATAGTTAATAATGATAGGTTTTATGGAACAAAAGATAGAAACACTATTGTGAAAATCGCAATCTAAGAAAATGCTACTTTATTAGTTTTTTAACTATTGAAAGACTTTTATCCAGAGAAAGTAAAAAAGCAACTTATGCAATATATGGTTCCTTTATTTCTTTGCATAAACTGAATTTTAAAATTTTCTTATATGTTAAAATAAGCATATATAAGGAGTATTATTCTGGTTTTTTTATAATGCTTTGTTTATGCTGATAGGTTTATCCAAATATATTACTAAGCAAACGGTTTGTGTCAGTAGAGATACAATGCCTTCTGTCCTTGAAAGAATATTTGATTTGGTTTCGTCCGCAAATAAAAGATTAAATCAGTTAAAATCCAAGATATATAATGCTTTAAGTGCAAGGGAAATGCTAGAAAGCACGGCTATCACTCATGGACTTGATTTATCACATTGTAGGATACCATATATTTCTGATTTTATACTAGGAATAATTGCAGTGCCTAATGGAATTGCTTGTAATGCCTCGGATAGGAAAGCGAACCGTGTTTTTGTGTTTACTATAGCACCGCAAAACAGTGGCAATGATTACCTTAAAATTATGGCAGAACTTGCTTCTTTTTTAGACAGTGATGAAAAGATTAATAAACTTGCTAAGGCAAAAGATGAGTAGAGTTATACAATACTTTCTTAAAATTGTGGGAGGAATATTTTTATCTGGACATGCAAAATCTATGAGTCAGGGTTTTGACTTTAATTCTAATAGTCCAGTATTAAATAAAGAAAAGGTAAGAGTATGGTCAAAACTTAAAATGGTAATTTCTAATCTTCATTTTTCATCTTTTGCATGGAATATATTACTTGTAGCCCTAATTATTATTGTGTTTGGGCAGGCAATAAATTTTGATTTTATTTATTATGATGATGTTACCTATACTCTGGGAAAGGTCAACCGTGGAAATGTATGGTCTTTCCAATTTTTATCCTGGGCAATAAAATCCACAGATGACGGTTTCTGGGCTCCTATTACAAAAATTTCACATAGAATAGATACGCACCTTTTTGGAAACAATGCGACGGGACATCATGTCATAAATTTATTATTGCATATTATTAATTCTTTACTTCTATGGCGACTTCTTTGCAGGCTTACAGGAGAAGGGTTCATACAATTTTTAGCAATGTGTATCTTTGCTATTCACCCGTTGCGAGTAGAACCTGTTGCCTGGATTGCAAGCAGAAAAGACCTGTTATCCACACTTTTCCTATTTCTCATGCTATTAAAATATATAGATTGGGCAAAAACACATAAAAAATGGGATTATATTTTATCACTTCTTTTTTTTGTTTTTGCTGCAATGTCGAAGCCTGTAAGCATTGTGTTTCCTTTATGCTTACCTGTGCTTGATATTTTCTTTTTAAGTAATGATAAAAGTGAATGGAAAAGGATAAATTTAATCCAGAAAACTTCCCTTTATATCCCCTATTTTGTAATATCCATTTTACTTGCATTGATTACACTACAAGCAGAGCAGGAGGCTATAATCCCTGTTTCCTTGCCAGTTATTGAAAAGATATCAAGAATTATTGTGGCAACTGCTTTGTATTTTTTGTTGAGTTTTATCCCTATAAATTTACATGTTCCTTATGGAATTGAGTATTTCCCTTTCTTCGGATGGACACAAGGTATCCCTGTATATAGGAAAATGGATATCCTTATATCTTCATTATTTATTCTAATAATTGTATCTGCATTCTGGCTTTTGTCAACAAGGGATAGGAAAAGAAGTATTGGTTCTCTTCTTATATTTCTAATTCCACTTTTACCTGTTATTGGTTTTATACCATTTGGACATCATCTTATCGCGGACCGTTTTACCTATCCAGCACATATAGGGTTAAGCCTTTTTATATGTTTTCTGTTATTAAAGCCGCGCGTGAATATAACTAAATTCCTTAACTTATTTATAATCTGCGTTATTGTGGTATATAGTTTTCTATCTTTTAGTTATGCTCGATTATGGGGAAGTGGTGAGAGACTTTTTAGAAACACCCTTAAATATGAACCCAACAACTATGTGGCTCTATGTAATCTTGGCTATTCTCTTATACTACAAAATCGTTTTGCTGAATCTATCTCATGCTTGCAAAAAGCAATTGAGGTTTATCCACTACGGGCAGGTCCGTATAATGACCTGGCTTTTGCATATCAGTCTTTAGGTAGATATCAAGAGGCTATTTCTTACTATAACAAGTCTCTTGAATTAGAAAAAAATGACCCAGAAATATTGACAAATATTGCAGTCCTATACCTTGAATTGAGTGACTATAAAACGGCAGAAGAATATGCTTTAAAAGCATATAGAATAGACCCTAATACAGTAAATGCTAGAAAGGTTCTGGATATTATAAAAAATAAAGAAAATGCAAATTCAGAAAATTAGAAATATAGTCTGTGCTTAATAATTTTCTGTTATGAAGGAAGTTAGACTAAAATCCTCAAATAAAATGGAAGTCATGAAAAGAGAAACGATTTACATTTAATAATACATAAACAATAATATTTGCCACAATTTTTATTTAATTTTTGTATTGCAATAAGTGGTATCTACTTTTATGACTTTACTATTTTTCAAAGTATGCTATACTTGCAAAAGAAACAATACCACCAATTGGGTCAGGAGCCTGCCCATAATGAAGAAGTTCTGCCCGTTGTGTCTTACCTTCAATGATTTTCAAGGTTGAATAAATAGAATATAGTCCACAAACCCTCCGTTGATTGTTGTCCTTCATCACTGAATTGTAAAATTGGTCTGCGTTTATCGCCAATGCCTTCTCCATATCTTCATCATCTCTATCCTTTACCTGAGCACAAATTGCCGGATTAATATCAAATATATCGCCAAACCGTTTCCCCACATGTGCCCAATCCGCAGCAGAAAGAACCAATATCTGTTCTTTACTTTCCTTAATATACTTAATACAAGTTTCCAAAAACTGTTGAATCTCTGGTATTTTCTCAATGGATACCCTCTCATATTGAGGCAAATCCGCACATAATATAGGGACAATCTGTATGTCTGTTCCAAATAAATAGTTCAACATCAAAACTTGAAACTCAATAGAATGTTCTGTGCGGTGCATAATCTCAGATTGAAATAAGTCCATATCGGAATTTTGTGCTAAATAGTCTACACATTCCTGATGAGTCCTGATAGTTCCTAAAGGTGTACTGTAATGTTTTTTTGTTAGAATATATGGTGTGTTTCCCCCTTGATGGCTTACACCAAAAATAAATATAGTGTCAGGTTTTTTGCACTGATAAAGACGATAATAACCGTGCGCATAGCCCAAGGCACCTCGTTGAAAATCTATATGAGGAACAACCAGTCCAACCAAAGATTCATCTGAAATTTTTTGTTCATCAGGAAGTGGACCCGGTCCTCCTGCTTTTGTGAATATAGAAGAAAAGAAGGCACCTAACTCATGTTTCGCAGATGAATAAGATTGTCCTGCGTGATAAGGTAAACGAACCACTTGTTGCAAAAATTCTTGTTCTGTCCGGTTTCTGATTTCTTCAAATCGTTCATTTAATAGAAATCCATGTTCATCAAGGAATTCTACTATCTTCTCAATCTGTTCATGTGGAATTAGAGCACCTTGAAATTCACGAGCAAACTCTAATTGAATATCACGCAATGTATGATTTCCATCAAGACAGGTAGCAATAAAGAAAGCAGCAGGGGAGAGTGTAATTTCTGTATTAACATAGCCAAGTGGGTCGCACAGGCAAATCAGAGTTTGCCCTTGATGGTGAATAGGAAATGCTTCAATATTCCTCAAAGGTGGGTAGGGCTGATGCTCTTGTATATCCATAAATTAACAAGTGCTACTTTTAATTGTTAAATTTTCTCTCATCAATTATACCAAAACAATTATATCAAAGACTTGTTTATGTATCTGTTCAATAAATAAAGAAATAGAATAAACAGATAATGTATATTTAATCAGTCCTTATATAAAATGTATTTAAGTTGAATATATATACATGATAAAATGTATTGTCCCTTTATTAAAAAATAATAGTTGAATGGTAACTGAAAATTTTAAATTACTTTATTATATTTGATAAAGTATTTACAATAAAGAAAAACTGAATATAATCGAATATAAAGGACTTACTTATGGCTTTGAGTAAGAAACAACAAAAAATTGTGGATGTTCTTAATAAAAGGGTTGAACTTTGTAGAGAATTTTTGAATGATTGGCTTCTATTTAATCAGATAATTAATGCCTATCCCAGTCCGGGAGCAAATAAAGCACAATTAGAAAACCAATTTTTGAAGATAAAGAGTAAAATTGCCCGGACTCATAAAGTTTTAAAAGAGATGTTAATGGAAGATTATCAGATAGACTCCAATCTAATGAATATTGTCTCTGCGGCAACGAGTCTAGAAGCCATTTATAGCCAGTCAGAAGTTTCTGTAAAGAAAATGCAACAGGAATGGCACCGTGCTTTTATTAGTATAAATGAGACATTGGGCTTGCTTGAAGATAAAAAGGCACGTGCAGAAGCGGGAGAGAAGGTGAATCTTATGATGGTTGGTGAAAGTGGATTAATGACTGCTGGCAAAGGCTTATCTGATAATCAAAAAACTTTACTGATAATTGCTGCGGTTATTGCTGGACTCGTAATAATTTATTTTGTAGACCCATTTGGAATTGCTACTCTCTGGGTGAACTCGCTTAAAAGTCTTGCAGGTGTTCCTCCACAGTAAGCCTCCTTTAAATATTATGTTTTTCTTATACCCTTCTATAGTCAAACAATTTTTTTTATTAAGTAAAATGTTAAGGTGGTTTCCATTTTGGTAAAATAGTATTGATAATTTTATTTTCTGTCATCTTTGTATAATCACAAAACATTAATAATAAAACAAAAATCACTTCACATTTTTACAATTTTTAAACAAGAAAGGATGATTGCCCGTGTGGGAAGACGATAAACGAATGACCTTTACAGAGCACCTTGCAGAATTGAGAATTCGGATTATTCGTGCTGGGGCAGCCGTTCTTGTTGCAATGGTTATCTGTTATATTTTTTCCAATCAAATCTTGTTGGGTTTACAGAAACCCCTTACACTTTTGCAAGATTTGGGTATTGTTGTTTTTTCAAGTAATGAGTCAACGGACAATACTTCTGACAACCCTGCAACACCTGGGGCAGACCCAAAAGAAAAGCCAACCCCCAAAAAGACCTCTATTCCCTGGGTTGTGTTAAATCCATTTGAAATAGTTATACTCAAATTCAAGGTGGCTGGCTACGGAGGATTGATATTAGCGTTACCTTATGTAATATGGCAGGCATGTGCATTTATCTTTCCGGGGCTAAAACCCAATGAAAGGAAATTAATAAAGATAATTTTATTTGGCTGTAGTGCTTTAGGGATTGTGGGTATAATTGTAGCCTATTTTGGTGTAATTCCTCTTGTAATTCCCTATCTGCTTCAATGGATACCCACAGGCTGGGAAATACAATTGCGTGCAAACGAAACGATTTCTATTATTGTGTTGTTACTGTTCGGATTCGCACTGGCGTTTCAGTTCCCAATGGTAATATTAGCATTGGTATACCTTGATTTATTGAGTCCTGAAACTTTGAGGCGATTTCGGAAGTATGTAATTGTAATTTTAAGTATTATATCAGCAGTCCTGACGCCACCTGACCCTATATCTATGATAATAATGTTAGTGCCTCTGGTTATTTTGTATGAAGTTAGTATTTGGGCTTCGTATCTTGTCCGACGGAAAAAACAAACGGCTCAATAAAAAGGAGTAGTTCCAATGGTAGGTATTGGCTTTACCGAGATGATAATAATTGCGGGGATTGCTCTTGTCGTATTAGGACCGGAAAAATTTCCAGAATTTGCTAAAATAGCCATTCGAGCCGTTCGTGATATACGCGGGTATTTTGACGAGGTTAAGACAGAAATTTCTAAAGAAATAAAACCAATAGAAAAAGAAATTAATGAAATAACCCGGAAAGGGAATGAGGCATACCAAGAAATATTGAAGGAAACAGAGCCATCATATACTTCCAAAGGTTATATACCCCCAACAAATTATGAAGAAAACTCCTTCCAGACTGACTATGATAAATATGAAGCGGAACAGGGGCAGGATACTTCCTCATTGGAAGAAGAAACATCAAGCACCGAACCAACCAAGACGAATGAAGGTGGTTTAGTAGAACCTTACGACCCGGATGTTCCACATGCTGATTTGCAAAAAATGTCAACTACAACACCTAATAATGTTGAAGAGATTCATGAAAATAATGAAGAGATAGAACTGAATAACGATAACGAACTACACACTCCTGAGCGATTAGATGGTTAATACCATTTATTTGCTGTTCAAAAAAAATTAATTAATTACGAGTCCTTGTTTTTCCTTTTACTTCTACTCTGACGGATAGCATTTGCTTTGTAAAACATAGCAGGCTCAATAATCGGCTCGTGAAGTCCCTCAGTTTCAATTCCCCCGAAACAGACCCGACCCCTATAAGTGCGATTGGAGAGGATAATAGATATTGCCTGACGAGACCATTTTTTACCTTGTCGAGTAAATATACTTTTGGAATGAAGGTAGTCAACAACTCTACCTGTGCTGCGTAAACGAATATATTCACGGAATATCATTCGAACAATTTCCGATTCATAATCATCAATCATTAGAGGTTTCTCGCCTGCATCTCCACGACGGTAGCCGTATGGTGCCGGACCTGTTCCATATCTACCCTGTTGAACAGAAGCAATTTGACCACGCCGCACTCGTTCACCATGAGTGAGCAAATCTTTATTATTTAATTCCTCTTTTTCCTTAGGACGGAAGATTTCTTTCGCTCCCTCTTTCTGTTTAACTTCCTCTTTGCGCAATTTACTCATATAGATACCCTATTCTATCTTATTTAATATTTATGACAACTATTTATTTCTTTTATGCCAAAGACTTTTTCCTCAAATTTGTAATATCACTCATATAGTTTATAACATTTTAACATAAATGTCAAGAAAATTATATCGAAATTTTAACTTTAACATTTAATTAGAATTCAATTTCAATATTTTGGTTTCTAAAATGCGTTCAAATTTTATGTGCATACTAATTCAAATAATACATTTTGCTATTGTATTACTTGCCTCTTATATCTTCGCTGCATATATTGAGCCTATTATTTATATCCTTGGCTTTCTACCTATTGAAACGGGGAAAACATTCTGGGCAAGTTTAACAATTATGTCTGTTTTCTGTTTTGCTCAATTACTATTTCGTGCGCTAATTCAATTATTTTTTGCTGCACCTTTGATTTTGACTTCTCTTGTGGATTTATTGTCTTTTCTACCGTGTTTAATGCTTATAGGAGATATTTCAGGATATTTTCCACAACTACCTCATATTCCGCCACGACTCGCTCCTTTTGTTTTTTTATGTTTATTTTTCGCAACCCATTTATTTTTTAAATTAGTAACGTTTTTTACTGCAACTTACGGGAAACAGGGTCCACGATTTTCTTTTTTATATTGGGTTCTACCTATTCTGATTTTTGCTTGCACATCCATAGTGGGTTCAATAGAATGGAAAGATGAACTCATGAAACATCGTTTTTTTCAGGTAAAAACACCTGTGCCTATTCTTGATAAAGAAAATCGGACCTTCGCAACAGAAATCCCTGAGGCAAGTTTTTTGATACAACCAGTTCATATTTCTAATGAAGATAACTGCTATTGGTTTATTCATGGAGGAAATAAAATATCGTCAACTTCTCATATATATTTATATTTTATATCCTCAGATAAAGATATTTTACCTATTTGTATTCCAGTCGAAATCTATCCAGATACATGGACAGAAGTATGTTTTCAAAATTACCTACCCGATTACCCTTCTAATTTTATAATTACCTGGTCAAGTTATAAACTGCCTACTTTTTTAATTCGTGAAGGTTTAATTCCTCAATTTTCTTTAAAATCTTTAGAAGAGTTCCACAAATTCTTTTTTACAGAAGACATAGAATTTATAAATATGTTTAAGTCTATTTATATAGATGGTCCATATTGTGAAAAGCAAGCAACCGGTGAAGTAATAGTTCAACAAGAAAATTTGATAGATAGTCTAAATAGTCAGTCTGTCCAATAAATTTATTTAAAACATTTGGAAATTTACTTGCAATATTTAGTTATAATTATTCCTATATTTACAAATTAATTAGGTTAAAATTTGAGCAATGAATTTAGTCTCATTATATCAGCAACAAAAACCTGTGATTTCTTTTGAGTTATTTCCACCAAAAACATGGCAGGGTCTGGCAGATTTATATGAACATTTTCGTGAATTGATAAAGTGTAAGCCGGGTTATGTTACATGTACTTATGGTGCTGGAGGAAATACACCTCTGGAAGAGGCTCAAAAGAGAACTTTAGATGTGCTCCGCTGGATTCATAAAGATTATCCCAATATTCCCATCGTTTCACATCTAACCTGTGTAAACGCTACTAAAACAGACCTGCTAACCTATCTCTATAAATCAAAAGAATTGCCCGTATCCGGTATAGTAGCACTTCGTGGAGATGCACCAGGAAATGTTCGCCCTTTTGTTCCTACTCCAGGTGGTTTCAGATATGCTGTGGAATTAGTCCACTTGATTAAATCTGAGTTCCCTGAATTCAATATCCTTGTCGGTGGCTATCCAGAGAAACATCCTGAAGCACCCAGTTTAGAAGAGGATATACAACACTTGAAAGAAAAGGTAGATTCCGGTGGTGAAGTTGTGCTTACACAACTTTTTTATGATAATAAGGCTTTCTATCGGTTCCGAGACCTTTGTGAAAAGGCAAAAATTAATGTGCCTATTGTCCCCGGTATCCTGCCTGTTACTAACTTAGCACAGGTCCGAAAAATTACTTCCCTTTGTGGAGCACAATTAACTACAACCCTATTAGAACGATTGGAAAAACATGAGAAAGATGATGAGGGTCAATTTGCAGTAGGGGTTTACTATGTAACCCAACAGGTTGAAGAATTATTACAACAAGGAGTGCCCGGCGTGCATTTTTATGTTCTAAACAAATCCCGTGCTGCACTTCATATATGTCGTGCCCTCACCCTATAATTTCTTAATCTTAAAATAGTATCTAAAATGTCAAAACACTCAAAAAATCAATTTACTCGTCGTGAATTTATAACATCTGCATTATTTTTTTCCATTGCGACAAAGTCTTTTTCTCAAAGGCAGGAAATGAAAAATTCCTGGGACAAATTTGAGATGTATGAAGATAAAAAGACAGGGGCAAAAATATATAGAATTGTCCCAGGACCTTCAAAGAATACTACAATATATCAAACACACCCTATGTGGGGAGAAGCAGGCAAACATTTTTATTTTATGTCTGACTGTTCCGATGGCAATATGCGATTACATTGTTTAGACATAATGACAAAAAAAATTCACCCAATCCTTGAAAAGGATACAGGAAACTTTACATTATCCTGGAATACGGAACATCTATATTTCTTTGATGGAGATAGTGTGTTTAAGCAGGAACATTTAGAAAACAGACTAAAGATTGGTTCACTTCCTGAAGAGTTTGGCAGTGTAATTGGTGGAATAGGAATTGATTCAGATGAAAAGTGGTTATACTGTGGAACTCATAGAGACAATGAAGAACAGTATGTTTTGAGAAGACTAAAAATATCTGACGGTACCTGGGAAGAATGTGCCTGCGTCACTTTCAGGATAGGACATGTCCAACCTAACCCGTGGAATCCGGACCTGGTTATGTTTAGTTGGGAGACTGGTGGAGACAGTCCTCAACGAACCTGGTGTTGGTCAGAAAAGACACGAATAGCAGAACCTTTCTTTGCTGAACAAGATGAACTCTGGGTAACACATGAAGTTTGGTGGGATAAACAGCATGCCCTGTTTACCATCTGGCCTTATGATGAACAGCACAAAAAACTACCTCATGGTGTTGCTGAAACAGGTAAGAAACACGGACAAAAAGGGATTATTAATTTGCTGGCTCAGTATCCTGCATGGCATACACACGGAAGCCATAACCACAAGTGGGTGTTAGGTGACGATTTTAATAGAAATATCTGGTTAATCTCTCCTAAGACAAAAGAGCGTAGATTACTTGTTTCAGGGAATAAAGGTAAAAATATAAAAGTTCATCCACACGCATCTTTTACACCCGATAGTTCAGGGATTGTATTCAATTGCTCTCGTTTCGGCTATGAAGAGATTCATCTAGTTCTTCTACCAAAACAATTTGAGGCTCTCCCTTTACCTTAAAAAGTTATTAAAGACTTACTCAAACACTAAAAATATCCTTTTTGTTTAAACAAATGATAAACAGAACTTCTGATTATGATATGATTTTAATTCCAGGTTTTTTCTCCTAATTTTTTTCGGAATATTCTTATGCAATTATTAGACTATATAAAACAACAAATTCTCATCATAGACGGTGCTACTGGCACGATGGTGCAGGACTTGAACCTTGGTGTTGAGTATTATGGTGGTGAACCGTATCGTATGCTTACTGACTTAATCAACTTTTCTGCACCTGAAGAATTAAAGTCCATTCATAAAGCCTATTTTGAAATTGGTAGTAGTGCTGTGGAGACAAATACCTTTGGGGCTTCACAGTTACGATTGACAGAATATGATTTTTCTGAACTGGATACGCATGTATTTCCGCCTAATCCTTACGGCTTTGCCTTGCAAAAAATATCTCACAAAGATTGGAGTTATTCTTTAAGCCGTCGTGGTGCTGAAATTGCAAACGAAGCCCGCAAGGAATATATGTGCTCTCAGAAATACGATGGCAGACCACTTTTTATTTTAGGTTCTGTCGGTCCTTCCAATCGTGTTCTTACCTTTTCACGAGCAGGACTTGCCTCATCCACATTTGAAGAGATTCGCGAGAACTTTCGACTACAAGTAAAGGGATTAATTGATGGTGGTGTTGATGCTGTGCTGTTTGAGACCCAGCAGGATATATTGGAATTAAAAGCAGGCATTTTCGGTGCACGCGATGCTATGTGCGAGTGTAATAAGACCTTGCCTATTATTGCACAGGTTACTGTTGATTCGTTTGCCCGTATGCAAATCTTTAATACCGACATTCATGCAGCCCTTGTTAGTATTGAAGCTCTGGGTATTGATGTTTTTGGAATTAATTGTTCAATCGGTCCTGACCTTATGCGTCCAGCAGTAGAAAAATTGTCCCGCTATGCCCATGTTCCACTAAGTGCTATTCCAAACGCTGGCATGCCGATATCCGAAGGTGGGAAAACAATCTTCCATTTTGACCCGAAGCCTTTTGCTGATTTGTTAAGTTCCTTAGCACTGGATTATGGACTTAATATTGTCGGGGGCTGCTGTGGAACAAGACCTAAACATATTGCAGAACTGGTTGAAAGACTGAAAGGCAAAAAGCCAACCTTGCGTCATATATCCAGTGAGATTTTTATTTCAGGTGTGCAAAATGCAGTTGCATTAGACGCGACTCATTCTCTTATTCGCATTGGAGAACGATTGAATGTACGAGGCTCAAAAAAGGTGCGCGATGCCGTTGAAACAGATTCAGGAATTGATATGGACACGCTGGAAGAAGTGGCTCGCGAACAGGTAGATGATTTGGGTTGCGAGATTATAGATGTCTGCATGGACTCCAACCATGTAAATACAGTGACAACATTATGCAAAGTGGTTCATCAAATCAGTGCAGATATAAAAGGTGCACTTTGTATTGATTCGTTCCAGCCCGATGCATTGGTTCAAGCAGCCTATCACTACGCAGGTGTCCCCATACTCAATTCTATATCTCTGGAAGAGGCGGAACCGGGCAAAACAAAATTAGATATTCTTCTGCCACAGACAAAAGATTTCGGCTGTTTTTATGTGGCTCTCTGCACAGATTCCAAAGGTCCTGCTGATACACTTGAAAGAAAATTAGCATTAGCGAAAAAGATAGTAGAAAGGGCAGGTGAATATGGTGTTTCTCCACAGCGTTTATTTATAGATGTTAATGTATTCCCTATTGGCGCTGAATCCGATGAAACACAAAATTATGCACTGGAAACACTCAAAGGAATTGAAAAGGTGCGTAATGAGATTCCTGAGGCTTTCACCATTATTGGCGTTGGGAATTTGACCAACGGTTTAGCACAAAAACCCCACATGCGTAAAGTCCTAACCTCTGTATTTTTAGATGAAGCCAGAAAGCACGGACTTCATGCCGCAATACTCAATCCTCAGCATTATGTATTTGTAGAAAACCTTGACTCTGAAGATTATCTTTTAGCAAAAAAGATAATTTTTGAACGGGATATGGAATCCTTTACAATATTGGAAGAGCGGTCGCTTTCGTTAAAGCAAAAAGAAACAGTCAAAAAGAACAATTACGATGAACTTCCAATAGAAAAGGCAATTTGTGAAAAGATAAAAGATGGATTCAAAGAGCGACAAAAAGGACAAATTGAGTTTCGTGGATTTGTATATGAGTATCAGGACTTGATTGTTCCACAGGTAGCCCGAGCGTTAGAGAAACATGAGCCGTTGTCCTTTGTTAGTGAATATCTCATGCCTGCTATGCAAGAGTTGGGTGATTTGTTTGGAAAGGGGGAAGTATCATTACCCCACTTACTCCGTTCTGCTGATGTGATGAAACAAGCCATGGGCTTTATCGAAAGTTATTTGAGGTATAAGGCAAAGCAGGAACAGCGGGATTTGTCTGAGGACATAACACACGGCACTATTGTTTTGGGAACGGTCTATCAAGATGTCCACTCTATAGGAAAAGACCTTACAAAAACATTACTGGAAAATTACGGCTACAAGGTGATTGACCTGGGCGTGATGGTGCCATTGCAAGAATTTATTGACCAGGCGAAAGAACATAACGCAACGGCTATTGGCATGTCTGCTCTATTAGTGCAAACAGCAAATCACATGATAACAGTATCAAGAATGAGTAAGGAGCAGGGATTAGACATTCCCCTTTTGGTAGGTGGCGCAGCCGTTACTCCAAGGCATAGTGCTTTTGTTGCAATGATGGGACAGGAAGACCTGCGCCAAATCCGACCCGATGTATTTTACTGTCGAACTGCAATGGACGCTGTGAATGTAATGAATCAGTTAGTCTCTTCATCTGAGTCGCGAGAAAAAATGCTACATCAGAATCGAGAAATCTTAAAACAACGATACATTCAGGCTACAAAGCGTGTTCAGGAAGATGAACAAAAAATGAAAGAACTGCCTCGTCGTATTATTTCTGAACAATATCCACAATATCCTGAAAAACCACGATTTCGCTGTCGCTCATTTTGTATGCCACTGTCCGAATTTATTTCTAACATTGATAAACAAACTCTGTTCTCATTAAATTGGAAATTTGGAGGTAAAACCAGTCAAAAAAGGGCAGGACATAGATTAGAAGAATTAGAATCCCTGTTCCAGAAATGGATTTCACTCGTAGATAAAAATAAGTGGATAGAACCTCAGGGAATTTATGGCTTGTTTCCTGCCAAATCCGATGGAGACTTTGTTCTCGTATATGACCCAGAGAATACAAATAAATTGCTGGGTAAAGTTGAATTTACAGCAGTTATTGGTGCTGGCGGAAAAGACATTGTTTCTGGTGCACAATATTTCCGTTCTGTAAATGATAATGAATGGGATGTTGTAGGATTACAAGTTGCTACAGCAGGACTAAATATCCAACATGGACTTGAACAACTGAAAGAACAAGGCGATAATGAGGGATATTTATTCTTGCAGGGATTGGGCGACCGCATAGCAGAAGATACAGCCGAATACTTACATTGCTACATGCGAGAATTGCTAAACATTCAGAGAGGGCAAGGAAGACGCTGGTCACCGGGCTATCCAGGTATGACAAACCTAATGATGAATAAAATTATACTTGAGATTCTTGGCGGTAGCGATTCTATTGGCGTTACCGTTCTTGAATCGGGGCAATTCTTCCCCACCTGCACTACGGCTGCTGTAATCTCTTTCCACCCTGACGCAAAATATACATAAGAGCGGGGATTTGCTACTTTGTCGGATAGGTCGTATATGTCTTATAGGACATATATCTTCTCAAGACATTGATACAAATCAACTGGTTTTATAGGGAGTGTCCATGGTGTATAATAGTTGCAGTAGTTGTTAATTATAACTGCCACTAATGACCAAGCAACAGGGAGTAACTGTAATTAAACACTTGCATACGAAATACCTATTCATAAAACCTGAACATAGGAGAACTACTTACATATATGTTTTTATTCTCTTGTTTCTTCTGCTTACATCTTTTTTGAGAGGAGCATATCCAGATATGATACATGAGATTAAAACCGAACATTATATTCTTATTCTTGATGAGGCAAGTGGAGAGATAAAATCGTTTCAGAGTAATGGTCAAGAATTTATATTTTCAATAGAGCAGCCCCGGGAATTGTTTAAACTGCGTCTGCGTAGTGATGAAGGCATTGCAACAGATTTTAGTTCTCTGCAATCTTCAACTGTGCGATTTTCCCGTAATGACGATGAAAAAAACCAG
>DAOOVZ010000013.1:0-29216 GCA_035370665.1 Candidatus Hydrogenedens sp. | reverse complement strand
AAGTTGAGAGAGCGTTATGGTTTTTCATTTATTCATTGGGCTTCCGCATTAGAGACATCAAAAGACTAATATTAGAGGACTCTGAAATGATAGAAATAAATCTATAAGGCAAGAATAATAAGTGCTATATGACATATATGACATATAAGACAAATAGAAAGGATTTGAGAATATTTATTTTTAGTTTGTCAGAGGGAAATATTTTTGATATAATAGGGCTTTCTTATAATGCCTGATAAATAAAAACCCAAACCGTAATGAGGAGTAAAGTATGTCATTACGAACTTACGAAGCGCTGTTCATCGTCAGTCCAGAAATGGAGGATGATGACATCCAGACGATAGCCCGCGAGGCCGAGAATCTGGTCGTGAAAGGCGGAGGGACTATCGTGCGTTCCGAAGTATGGGGTCGGCGCAGATTGGCTTACAAAGTCAAAAAATTCACTGAGGGTGTCTATATTTTGATACGATTCCAATCCTCCCCCAACTTCATAGCGCGACTGGAAAACTATTTCCGCCTTAATGAACAAATCATTCGCCATATCGTTGTTTACTTTGATGAGAGGACACTTCGATTGGAAGAAGAACAGGAGCGGAGACGACAGCAATTGTCGGAATCTGGATATGCACAGCAATCAGAAGCAGATGAAGAAGATAATCTTGCTCCAATTCCTACTCATATTGATGAGAAAGTGGAGGAGGATGGAGAAGAAGAAGAAGATTAACCTCTAACATAGGAACATAATGATTATGTCGGATGTTCGAGTTCCTGATTTAAACATTGTTCTAATTGCAGGCAGAGTAGTCCGAGAACCAGATACGCGTTCCACTTCGGGTGGTAGAATCTTTACACGGTTTACTCTGGCGAATAATCGTCGGTTCAAGGGTAAAGATGGAAACTACAAAGATGAAGTCATTTTCATAAATGTTGTTGTGTGGGACCGAGAGGCGGAATATGTAAGTCAACATCTACATAAGGGTAGACCTGTCCTCGTGGAAGGCCGCCTCCAGTTGAATGAGTGGGAAGACCGAGCAACAAATCAGCGGCGTTCTCGTTTTGAAATTGTAGCGAGGCGTGTCAGTGTTCTTGACAAAACAACTGCAGAAGCAGAGCCTTTTGATGTAGAAGGAATGCCGTCAGATGAATCGGTAGAACCTTTTCCTGAGTCTTATCCTAACCAGGAGATGGGTCCTCCTACTTCACCTCCCAAAGGCAATAATTTGCAGAACAACTGGGAGCAGTCCCCTGAAGATGATGTCCCTTTCTAATCCCTGTGTCCGACGGTACATATTACTGCCAATCATTTGAACCAGAATCATAACTTATTTAAACCTATTTAACAATAATAAAATAATAAGGAATAATATCCTATGGCACACATTTCCGCAAAAGCAAAATCAAAAATTCGGATAAAACGGTTAAAGAGAAAAAAGAAGAGAAGAATATATAAGAAGAGGATTAGTCGCCTAACCATAGAACGAATAGTATATATAGACTATAAAGATACAAATTTGTTAAGGCACTACATAACGGAACGAGGTAAAATTATTCCCCGCCGAATTACAGGTGCTACGGCGAAACAGCAACGGATGCTCACAAAAGCAATTAAACTTGCTCGTCAAATTGCATTACTTCCATTCGTAGCAGAATAAACGGCAGGATACTTTTGCCCGATTACTTTAATATCGGCTATTATTATGTCCAGTTTGTTAGCAAAAATATTATTTCTTATATTGGTTACTGCTTACCTGACAGGGGAAGGGATTATTATTCTACTTCCCTTTGTGTCAGTTCCTGTTATTGGTTTGACAGTTGCGAGGAATTCGTGGTTTCGTGTCGGAATTCTTTGCACTGCCCTTGTTGTGGGTCTTATTTTAGGAGTATTAATAGAAGCCTTTACTATTACCTCCCAAATGCTTTCAATATGGACTACTATTTTATTGGCAAACATATTATTAAGTATAGCCGTAGGATTGACATTAAGAAGGTATTCATGGAGTCGCTGTCTTGTTTTGACTACAGGTATAATATTTATTGTATCCACCTTCCTTACGATGTATTTTTGGGATGATTTGCGTAGGGATTTAACGATTTCTATCAATGCCCGAATTGCAGAGATTAAGGAATTGGAGAAAGGGCAAGAAGTCAGCGATTCTGAAATGCCTTCAGACAGTTTTGTAGAAGGACTAAAATATTTAGATTACCACTGGGAAGATTTTCATTTAGGGATGTTATTTGGACAAAGTTTGATATTAGCCCTTGTAATAATAAGCGGAATGATTGCCCGCTTAAGGTCTTTTCCGATGGAAGACGGAATACATTATTGGGATAATCCGAGTATAGGGAGTTTTACACAAGTAAGACCGCCTGATTTGTTAGTCTGGCTTGCTATTTTAGTGGCAATAATACTTATTTATGACCAATATTATAGTGTGGGTGAGATAATTCGGATTATTGCCCGAAATCTGGCAGTGGCTTTAAGTTTTGTCTATTGGCTCAATGGATTAGGTATACTTTTGTTTTGTTCATTCCTGTTCCAATGGAATGTGATACTGACACTTATTATTGTCGTTTTTATTTTTGGTTTATGGAGTTTTCCAATACTTGCTATTTTAGGCTTTTTTGATACTTGGTGGGAGTTTCGGAATATGCTTCTGAGGCTTCATAATCGCATCAGTGCCAAAACCAATTGTTGAATTAGAAACAACAATTATTAAATAACTATAATTAAACAACAATGTCTGGGAGAAAAGACCATGAAAGTGATACTATGTCGTGACATCGAGAATTTGGGTAAGGTAGGAGAAACCGTAGAGGTTTCAGATGGTTATGGACGAAACTATTTGATTCCACGCAAACTTGCGGTATCCGTACAATCTGCTTCGGCTGCGGAGATTCAACATCACCTTGAAATTATCCAACGCCGGGAAGCAAAGAGAAAAGCCAAACTTGAATCTGCTGCAAAGCAAATAAATGCTATAACTATTGAGTTCAAAATGCGTGCTGGCGATGAAGAAAAGTTGTTCGGTTCTGTTACCTCTGCCATGATTGCAGAAGAACTACAAAAAATGAATTTTGATATTGACCGTAAACAAATACTTTTAGAAGAGCCGATTAAATCATTAGGTATTTTTTCCGTCCCTGTAAAGATGGGAAGTGGCGTAACTGCGGAAGTTAAGGTCTGGGTTAGCCAACTTACCGATGAGAATAGTGCAGAAATATTAGCAAATTAATTTATGACACCTCCTCGAAAAAAGGAAAAGACAAAGGCTAACCAGTCTTTCCCAGTTTTGGACCGTGAACCGCCAAAGTCCATTGAAGCAGAGCGGTCTGTATTGGGAGCTGTTCTTTTAAATCCCGATGCCCTTACTAATGCTCTGGAAATTTTTGGTTATAATACAGATGACATTTTTTATCATAAGCCGCATCAGACAATATTTGATGCTATTTGTGATATTTATCAAAATTCTCAAGATAAGCCGGATATACAAGCAGTGGCAAGTTATCTTGAGTCTAAGAAGCGATTAGCGGATGTCGGAGGTTTTTCCTATCTATCGGAACTGTTAAATTGTGTATCTACCTCAGGAAATATAAATTACTATGCTACTACGGTGATGGAGATGGCTCTTCTCCGAAGACTTATTGACCAATGCAGCAATATTGTTGGTAAGGCGTATGAATCCCAGACCTCTGTCAAAGAACTTATTGACCAGGCAGAGAGTGATATTTTTACCATTGCTACCCAGAGAAAGACCAATCCAATTTATGGAATCAAAGACCTAATTTTCCCTATCGTATCAAATCTCGAAACACGAATAAGCAATAACGAGGACATTACAGGTTTATCAACAGGTTTTAATATTCTTGACTCTTACCTGTGTGGATTGCAGCCGTCAGAGATGATAGTGCTTGCTGCCCGGCCTTCTATTGGTAAGACCGCATTTGCTCTAAACATTGCCCATCAAGTCGCACTATTAGATAAAAAAGGGGTGCTAATTTTTAGTTTGGAAATGTCAAAAGAGCAACTTATCCAGCGGCTTATATGTATGGTAGGCAAGGTAGATGGTCAAATGATGCGAAAAACTCACCTGGCTAAGAGTGCTCTGTCTAATATAGTTAAAGCAAGTGGACAACTCGAGAAAGCGCCTATATATATTGACGATACCCCTAATATAAATATCATGGAAATCCGTTCCAAATCGAGAAGACATCTCTTGCAACATCCTGATGTGCAACTTATTATCATTGACTATCTCCAATTAATGAGTGTGCCATATAGAGGTGAAAATCGGCAGGTAGAAATCGCTGAAATTTCCCGACAGATTAAAGGGTTAGCCCGCGAATTAGGAGTCCCTATCCTGGCATTGTGTCAATTAAGTCGTGAGGCAGAGAAAGAGTCTGCAGAACCGCGTTTGGCACATTTGCGAGAATCAGGTGCCATTGAGCAAGATGCTGATGTTGTGCTTATGTTGTATAAGGATAAGAAAGAAGAAAAAGAATCGGAAATAGCAAAACATAAGACTAAAGACCCTATTACTATTTACTTAAAAATTGCAAAGCAGAGAAATGGTCCTACCGGGATTATCAAATTAGCATTTCATCGGTCTCATCAATTGTTTTTACAAATAAGCGAAGTAGATGAATCTGGTGAACCAAGGTCAAAGTCTTATGTAGACTCTGAAGAAAGTTTCTCTTAAAATTTATAAATAAAGGAGAATAAGTATGTTTAAAGGTTCATGGGTTGCATTAGTAACACCATTTAAAGAGAATCTTGAAGTAGATTTTGACACTTATGGGAAATTAGTTGATTTCAATATTGAGAGTGGGACGCATGGTTTAGTTCCATGCGGTTGTACAGGTGAAGCCGCAACCCTATCACACGAAGAGCATAAAAAGTGCATTCGCTTTGTTATGGAACGGGTTGCAGGTCGCATTCCAGTCGTTGCAGGTGCAGGCTCCAATAATACGATGGAAGCCCTCGAATTGACTCGTTTTGCAAAAGAAGTGGGATGTGACGGTGCTCTATTAATTACACCATATTACAACAAACCTACACAGGCAGGACTACTTGCACATTACAAGAAAATCGCAAATGAGGTAGATATACCAATAATACTATACAATGTACCCAGTAGGACAGGCATTAAACTTGAAGCGGAGACCGTTGCTGAACTAAATAAAATACCAAATATAGTAGCCATTAAAGAAGCAGGAGGAAGTGTTGACCAGGTTTCTCAAATCCTTTCTTTATGTGATATAACAGTTCTATCAGGTGACGATAGTTTGACCTTGCCCATGATGTCTGTTGGTGCTATGGGTGTTATTTCGGTTGCTGCAAATGTTGTGCCGGCAGAACTTGCAAAAATGTGCACATTAGCACTTGAAGGGAATTACACTCAGGCACGGGAAATACATTATCGTCTTATGCCTCTATTCAAAGCACTGTTTTACGAAACCAATCCTATGCCTGTTAAAGCCGCTTTGGCACGAATGGGTATAGTTAAAAATGTGCTTCGATTGCCCCTTGTTCCTATGAGTGAGCCTCAATTCAAACGACTCGAACAAGTTTTGCAAAAGTTAAGGCTTATCTAATCCCTTGAAATTAAAATAAAGGAAGTATCAAGTTTTCCTTTGATATAGTGTTATGCTTAACCCGCTGAAAGAAATATCCTGAACTCGTTGCCAATTTTCATCCAGATATTTTCTAATAGGTTCGGTATGTGGTTTATATTCAAAAGTAAGTCCATGCGATTCTAAAAACCAGAGACGCTGATAGTTTTTTGTGGCTTGTGCGATAGGAACGGGTAATAATCCATGTCGCTCCGAGAGGGTTATATTACCAAAAGTATCAATATGTACTTGTAAATCAATAGCATTCATACCTACTCGACACTGGGGATACCCTTCGAGATAATACAGCATAGATGGAGCCATAAAGTGGCTCGGATAAATTACAATATCGCCTTTCTGAAAATGTTTGCGAATATGGTGAGCAACACTGCGAAAATCAACTTTATCATAAACACCTAATCGGTGCATCTCTACTGGATGTAGCCTTAAAGAATAGTAGTCCCTCAAACAAAATCCTGTGAGTAAAACAAACATCAATAAAACCAGAGCACGAGTAGGACGGAACTTTATCCCATGAATTCCTTCGGCTACTGCGAACAAAGCAACTACGCCTGAAAAGATAAACAAACGATGTTCATAAAATGAAAAATGACGAGAACCCCAGAAAAATACATTGCAAAAAATTGGAACCAGGCTCATTAAAAATACATAAAAACATTTCTCTGTTTGTTTCCGATATGACCATAAACCCCAGATAAAAAGACATGCAGATAGTAAAAATAAAGTCCAATAAACAATACTATTTGGTGTATAGCCTGCAAAGAAATTTTTCCATGTAATAAAACCTGTTTTGATTGTTGGATTGGGATACCACACATAGCGAATATTCGAGATAATCGCATGGAAATACCAGGCAAGATATAACGAAGGTAAAACCAGCAAACCAGCAATAAAATTTGTACAGAACCATTTGCGAAATAAATTGCGTCTGCCCAAACCTATAACAATCAGAAGAAATAAATTAGTTATAAAAATAGACCAGACACTAAAATAGTGAGAATACATAAGCAAAACAAATATAGCCCCCAAGCCAATCCAATCTTTCCACTTATTCTTTGACAATATACGTAGTAGAAAGAGGAGTCCTATAAGGTTTAATAGCACATAGAAAGAGTAAATTCTCAATTCCTGTGCATAATAAATCTGAAACGGTGATATGACGAACAATAAAGTAGCAACTATTACAGTGAAAGGTCGGTTTACTATCCGTTTTGCTACATAGAAAAAAACAATGATTGATAATATGCTCCAGAAACACGGCAACAATCGCCACGCAAAGTCATCATATCTTGAATATTGCTCCCAGAATCGAATGCTATCCAGCAATTTCCCCCAAATAAAAGTTAGTAAGGGATTCATTGGTGGCTCATTATTAAGTAGAGGCGATAAGAAACTTCCTTTCCAGTCCACCAATTTACTCAACTGTATAGAAGCACACTCATCATACCACAAACTTTGTGAACCCAACTTGAATAGTCTAAGAATAACTCCTAACGGGAGTAGAAACAGCCAGAAAAAATATTCCATGACCCTTTTCTTAAATTTTTCAAGTCGTTCCTGTTTTATTTCTTGTTCAGTGCGAATCATAATCATTCCAGATAATTTACTATTCTATTATCGTACTTGTTTGTATGTATAGAATTTTTAAACATTAATAACCTATATTTATATTAGGTATAATTTACCGTTGTGAATAAGGTAATTTCAAAAAGAGAAGAATGAATCATGTCTGCAAGTGAAGCAATAACTGAACTGTGTCCGTGTTATGTAGGCGTGTCTGGCTGGTCATATCGGGACTGGAAAGGGACTGTATACCCTCAGACATTGCAGAGAACAATACATCCGGTTAAATATCTTTCTCAATGGGTTAATTGTTTAGAAGTGAATGTAACCTTTTATCACCCTGTGCCATCACCAACATGTCAGATCTGGGTAAAACAGGTTAAAGATAATCCATTCTTCCTGTTCACGGTAAAACTGTGGAATAAATTTACTCATGAGCAAATGCTGAAAATGGACATCAACAATATTAGCAAATTTGTCGAATCAATAGGACCCATTGCAGAAGCAAATAAGTTAGGTTGTGTGCTTATCCAGTTTCCACACAGATTTCATCGCACTTTTGAAAATAGAAAATACCTTGCTGAACTTACCGAAACCTTAACGCCCTTACCTATTGCGGTAGAATTCCGTCATAAATCATGGCTACACCCACAAACATTGGAATCCTTTCGTGAGAGAGGTCTCATTTTTTGTAATATTGACCAACCTCCGGTAGATAGAACTTGCTTGCCACCGACAGAAGAAGTTACTGCTGATTCTGCGTATGTTCGATTTCATGGCAGAAATATAAAAAATTGGTTTTCTGAAAAATCTAATCGAGATGAGAGATATAATTATCTTTACACAGAAAATGAATTAGAGCCGTGGATAGAGCGTATTCAACGAATGCGAACCAAAGCCAAACGAGTATTTGTCCTTATGAACAATCATTTTGCAGGTAAAGCACTTATTAACGCTATCCAACTCCGTCAAAAATTAGGCTACCCCATCACCACGCCCATCCCATACGAACTTCAAAAAATCGCAAATCCATAACCTTTATTTTTTACATTACCTTCCTCATATAGCAACGGGAGGTTCATTTTTGATATAATAAAAAATAAAGGGTTCCTATGTTAGAGGAGAGACAATTAACCATACCCGTAGAGGTAGAGGAATCATTTTTATCGCTTATAGAATTATTGCGCACAAACGGGATGGGTGAAAATGACATTGCTCGTGTCCAAAAGGCATTTGAATTAGCCGTCTGGGCGCATGAGGGGCAAATACGTGCTTCGGGCGAACCTTATATCAAACATCCTATCGAAGTGGCTCGTCTTTTAGGGGAACTAAAATTAGATGCTTTAACCATAATGGGAGGACTGTTGCATGATGTTATTGAGGATAAGCAGGTTTCACGGGAATTCCTTGAAGAGCAGGTAGGCAAAGCCGTATTACAAATTGTTGAGGGTGTAACAAAAGTTTCTCGTCAACAAATGAAAGCAACCGTCAAGGAGAATGAAGACCGACGCAAGTTAGAAACACTCCGTAAACTCTTTATAACAGGTGTTAAGGATGTCCGTGTTTTGCTTGTGAAATTAGCAGACCGCCTTCACAATATGCGAACTCTACATTATCTACCGAAAGAAAATCAGGAACGAATAGCCCGTGAAACACTAAATATATATGCTCCTATTGCACATCGTTTAGGGATATATCGCTGGAAAATGGAACTGGAAGACCTTGCCTTCAAGGTGCTTTTACCTGTGGAATATAAATGTCTGGCAACTCGCATTGTGAGGAAAAAAGAGGAAAGGGAAACGGAGATAAAAAACATTATTGCAAATATAAAATCAGAATTAGACCGAATTGGTATTAAGGCAAGAATTTTAGGCAGACCAAAGCACCTATATAGCACCTACCTAAAAATGCAACGGCAACAAATTCCGCTGGAACAGGTCATGGATTTATATGCCATTCGGATTATTGTGAGCACAATAGAGGAGTGCTATAGGGTATTGGATGTCGCTCATAGATTAGGAAATATCATTCCTGAACGATTTCGAGATAATATTCGTAAACCACGAAGTAATGGCTACCGTTCTTTGCATACCTCCGTTTTTATCCCTGATAAATACCCATTAGAGATTCAAATCCGCACGGAAGAGATGGACCAGGAGGCAGAATTAGGTATTGCTGCTCATTGGTTTTACAAGGAAGGGGGAGTTTTAGATGATTCACTTATGCAACGGCGAATTGAGTGGTTGAGAACAATGGTTATGGAATTATCATCTTCTGATGGTTCATCTTTTACTACTAAGGACATTCAGGACGAACTAAAAATTTCTGAGATTTATGTGTATACTCCCAAAGGAGATGTTTTTGAACTACCCATAAATGCTACCGTGCTTGATTTTGCATATTCTATCCATACAGAAGTTGGAAATCATTGTGTCGGTGCTCGTGTAAACGGCAAAAATGTTCCGATTAACACTAAATTGAACACAGGCGACCAGGTAGAAATTTTAACTTCACCCCGTCAAGAGCCACATTTAGATTGGTTAAAAATAGTCACATTAGGTAAAGCCCGCAATAAGATTCGACACCAATTGAGGGAAAAAGGAATTCTTCCCAAAGAAGGAGAGGAAATTAGAGAAGAAGCCCTTAAAAAGGACGATAAGGAAGAACACTCTACTCAAACGCATGTATTTCCTGATGTATCCTCATTAACAAAAATTGAATACAGAGGGGGCAATGAGGAATTTGAAAGGGGGCGTAATTTGAGTATTCGTATTGATGGACAGAAAAATATTACTGTTCAGTTTAGCCGATGTTGCAACCCCTTGCCTGGCGATGATGTCATTGGTTATTCAACCGTAAAAGGGACAATAACAGTTCACAAGAAGGATTGTCGAACTTTCAATAGTGTTCCACGTGAGCCTTCGCGGATTCACAAAGCACACTGGGAAACGGATAATCTAACTCAAATCACGGTGCAGGTAACTACTCGTCCTTCTCCGACTATTATGCAGGAACTAATATCTCTACTAATTGAAAGAAAGGTGTCCATAATCTCCGCAAGATTCAAAACACTACATAGCGGTCTTCTAAAATTTGAATTTACTCAAAATTTTATCTCCGCAGGCAACACTAAGGCGTTCGATTCACTTATGCGTTCTATTCGTTCAATCAATGGTGTTCTGCAAGTCCATCGCAAGTCAGTATCTAAATAAAACTCCTATCTATTAAAAGATTCGGGGAAGCCATGAGATATTAAGATAGACAATAAAATATCTTTTAATTAGGAATAATATTTGACTTGCATTCTTTTGTTTTTAGAACTAACTATGTAAAAGATATCGCATTGCCTTTCACAACAATTAAAAATCTTTACAAAAATTTTTAGTAGATATTAATATTGTTTTATTATAACAAACAATTAATTAGTAAATTAGTCTTGAATACTAAGAAGTATTATGAAAATTACTGTAAAAAAATTAATTAAAACTCTTTTTATTTTTATTCTTCTTACCATTATCTTTGTTTGTCTTATTTTAATTTTTAAATCGAGACAAAGTTTTAACGGATATATTTTAGAGGAAGCAACTTTAACTGTCTATTTTTCTGATTTTCCTTCCTTTTGGAAAACAGAAGAAGAGCAAAAATTAGCTTCCAGTATTTCTAAATACTTGTTTGAATATTTATATGGAATAGAACTTTCTTTTAGGAAATCTTTTGGGATAAGGCCAACACCGCTTCGTTGGAGAATTTGGGCAGGTAAGCCATTAGTTATTAGTTGGAATGATTCAGGAAACTATCTTATTTCCTTTAAACCTAGCATATTATTTCGATTATTTATAGCACCTAAAAGGAAAAATAGGGAGTTTAATCTGGCTGATGGTAACCTTTCCGGTGGAAAATTATATTACCGTTGGCAGAATAATGAATTACTTATAAGTAATTCTGAAACACTGCTGTCTCATTTTATCCCATTTTCAACAAAACCTCTAAATGTCAGTAAAAATGTTAATTATATAGAGTTTGGCAGAAAAAACAAATTAACCATGTTCATAAATGCAGAAAAGGATAATCATATTGAAGGTGAGATAACTATAAACGGCAGTAAGAAGCACACATTAACACCTCCATTAGACCTTATAGGAACAAACCATTCTTTTGCTCTATCATACACTCCCTTTATAGAACTTTTGAGTGATGAATCTATGCAAAAAACTTTCCAAGCCTTGTTTCCTAAAAACATGATGCAACCATTGCACATCTGGTTAGACACCTTCAAAAATACATCTGTTGAAAAAATTTACTTAAAGATGAAAGATGAAAGATTGTTAAAAGACAGCGTGTTGATATATCTTGGGACATCAAAAAAATATTCAAATCCAATTCCGCTTGTCGGTATCTGGTTTCCGTATGAGGATAGCGATTTAAAAAGTCTACTTTCAAAACATAATTTAGAATTGCCTTATTATTCATGTCATTGGGCTTCTTATGAGGGATATTTAATTCCTATCTGGAATGATGCAATTTGTCTGTCTATGGTCTATTATAAAGACGGATGGCTTATTTGTTCGCAAGAATCGCTTATGGCGGAACTCCTTGCTTCACTATCGCAAACCAATTCCCAGGACACTCCCAATATGAGCATTCATTTTACGCAATTGAGTGAGGATATAGAGAAATTGCTTCTCTGGTGTGCTCGATTAGAACTTTTGAATGGAACGAATGAGAGAGATATAAACAATCTGTTTTCGCCATGGAAACAATTAATGAAAGAAATGGGGACTTTCTATTTATATACACATTATTCTGAGGATAAAGAAGAAATGACCTTTTCATTCAACGGGGATTTAATAAATGAACCATAAAAACAATATTTTATATATGTTCATTATTCTATTTATATTACCATTGAAACTTTTGGTAGCGGAATCTCTATTTCTTATAGGAAATGGGAATATGCTTGTTGGGATAAATCCCGAAGGCAATATCTCTTTTGTAAACTGGCAGGGGATTGGTGGAAGCAATCAGATGGGAAGTCGCAATAGTTCAGAAGGGCAGTCTATAAAAGAAAAATTACTACTTGAACCTACTGCTTTCTTTCTAAAAACACAGGATGCCATTTATTCTCTAACAGATAACACTACCTCAGAAATTAAAGGGGAATATATTAATCCTGAGATTCCACTTATCAAATTGGAAGGGACAAAAGTGGGAGGTAATATAGAATGGGAAGAAGAGGTTTTTGTCCATCCATATAGAGATGTCATTTTTATCCATTTTGCAATTAAAGAAGACTTCCAACCTTACTCTATTGACCAATTAATATCGTATCAGAACATCTCTCCATCACCTCCACCAATACCTGAGTCTCCTTTCCTTAAACCAATTGAAAATATTAGAAATGATTTTTGTTCCTTTTGGGATATAACTCATCATGCCCTTGTCCATTTTCGCCCTTACGCATTAGGCAGAGGAGATATACAAAGGTTTGAACAATTAAAAGATACCTTAGCAATAAATCCAAAATTCTGGCGAAAGTTTGAGGAAGGGGCATACATAGGAGTTTCATCTCTCAACCCAATTGAAGGCTCTGCTATTCTTGATTATCCTCCATCTAATATAATTTTGTCTGAAATCGTAACCAGAACATTTCCCCAAGAGCCTTACATATTTGGAGACACTTGCTCTACATTAATATTGAAACCTATCCATAATGCAGAGTCTCAGCAAGGGATTACAATCTTCTATGCGTTTGCAAAAAATTATTCAGAACTTGAAGAATTGGTTGATTGGATAACAACTCAAAATTATGAAAAAGTGAAAGAAGAACTCATTAACTACTGGCAAACAAGATGGGATGAAACAAACGGAAATATAAAAGAAGATTTTGCACATAATTGGTTACTTCTATCTTTATCGTCAGACCCATCAACAGGTGCAATCTTACCCAATCTTAAAGAGGCTAACTGCAACAATAAACTATCTCTGAAAGATTCATTTATTTTAGTGCAAGACATGAACGAGATGAATATGCTTGATTTATCAAAAAAACTTATATTCTTCTGGAATAATGTGGGAAAACAAAGGAAGCAACTGGCAAAACTTACTTTTCCTTTACAATTATATCCAGATGGAATTTCTGCAACTCCTGATTACTGGGCAGACATTTCACAGACTACATTTTTTATTTCTATGATATATGTTCAGAGTAATTTTTTATCATTTGCGGAGAAAAAAGAGTTCTTAAATGAGGTATGGGATGTTTTAGCATGGAGCATTGACAACCTTTGCATCTGGAAAGTTCCGGGAGAATTAATTCCTGCACCTTCTTATGAAAGTGTACTGAACCGAGATATTCAAAGTGCAAGCCTTGTGATTAGAACACTTATAGGTGTTCAATCGGGAATACAATTAGCAAAGATGATATATAAGTCCGTTCCTGAGTTATGGGATGAACGCAATAGAGAAATACAAACATGGATTCGTCTTGCAATATTAAATAAAACAGCACTTGAAATATTTCCTGATGATGATTTCAATTATTGGAAAAAGTTTTTCCCTGATAACAATCCCATCTGGCAATTACCTGTAAAATATAATGGAAATATTATTCTGCTTAAAGACATTGCCAAACACTAAAAAATTCTGATTAATTTTTTATGAGGTCGTCTATCTAAATGTTTGATGACTTTTACAATTTTTTTACCGACAAAAACTATTAGTCATCAAATTAAAATTGGTATAGACAAATTATAGAAGGTATTAAAAAAGTTGTTTCTTTGCTTTTTTAAGGGCGGTTTTAACTTGGAGAGGACTGGCGCCTCCGGGAGAATTTCGGCGTTGGACAATGGCTTTAGGCTGGATAATGGAATAAACATCGTTACCGAACAAAGGTGAAAATGTTTTGTATTCATCTAATTGTAGTTCTTGTAGAGACTTTCTTGTTTTGATTGCATAAAGGACTATTTGCCCAATAATTGAATGCGCATCACGGAAATTTACTCCTCGTTCCACCAGATAGTCTGCTAGGTCTGTGGCTTCCATATATCCCAGATTGAGGGCTCTTTGAATATTTTCCTTTCGGACATTTATAGAATCTACCATTTTTATACAAACGGTTAGAGAAGTTTCTACAGTATCTGCTGTATCAAAGGCGGGTTGTTTATCCTCCTGCAAATCACGATTGTAGGTAAGAGGCAAACTTTTCATGAGGGTAAGTAATGAGAAGAGATTGCCATAGACCCTGCCTGTTTTCCCACGGACAAGTTCAGCCACATCAGGATTTTTCTTTTGGGGCATGATACTTGAACCTGTAGTAAAGGCATCACCAATCTCAATAAAACCAAATAACGGGGTTGACCAGATAATTAGTTCTTCACACCAACGGGATAGGTGCATCATAAGGAGGGCACAATGGCTACAAAATTCGATAAGAAAGTCACGGTCAGAAACGGCATCCATGCTATTTGCACATAATTGTTCAAATCCAAGTTCTCTTGCTACGAATTGAGGGTCAATGGGATGGGGTGTTCCTGCTAAAGCGGCTGCACCTAAGGGAAGGCTATTTACGCGTAAGCGTAGTTCCCTGAAACGGCTCTTGTCGCGTTGAAGCATTTCAAAATAGGCTAAGTAATGATGTGCAAGCAAGACGGGCTGGGCAGGTTGTAAATGTGTAAAGCCGGGTATAATCACATCAAAATTTGTTTCTGCAAATTGTATCAAGGCTTTCTGGAATTGGTTTATCAAATCTACGATAATATCTATCTGTGCCCGCGTCCATAATCGTATGTCTGTGGCAATCTGGTCGTTTCGACTCCTTGCAGTGTGAAGTTTTTTACCACACTCTCCAATTTTCTGGATAAGAGCATGTTCAATATTAGTATGCACATCTTCTAAAGCAGGATTCCATGTAAAATTTCCGAGTTCTATTTCTTTTAAAATACTCATCAAACCACGGACAATTTTTTGAGCATCTTTAGCAGAAATAATTCCTTGTTTCCCTAACATTTTTGCATGGGCAATGCTTGCCTGAATATCAAACAAGGCTAATCGGAAATCATAATGCACTGAAGCCGTAAATGATTCCACAGTTGGGTCCGTTTTTTCTTGAAACCTACCACCCCATTGCTTGCTCATGGTTTTATCTCCACTAAATTTGGTTGCCTACTCCTAATGTTATCACAGAGAAACCTCGGCTTGTCCATTCAGAACGATTTAGTAAGTTATGTGTGTCCAGCACTATTTTATTTCGCATAAGGTTTTGGACTTTATCAATATCTATAGACTTAAACTCATCATGGGCAGTGAGTATGACCATACAATCTGCGTTTTTCAATGCATCTTCTAACGATAATAAAGAGATTGGGGAATGTTGCATATGCGGGTCGCAAACAGTGATATTGTAACCTTTGAGTTGGAGCAAACTATACACATGGAGAGATGGGCTTTCGCGTATATCGTCCACATTTCCTTTGTATGCTAAACCTAACAGCGCAATTCTGGGCTTTTCAATGCCGCTCACTAATTGCTCAATCTTTTGCACAACGAATGCGGGCATACTATCATTCCGTTCCCGAGCCATGCGGATAATCTTTGCCTCGTCTGGAAATTCTTCCACAAGGAACCATGGGTCAACGGATATACAGTGTCCACCTACGCCGGGTCCTGCACTATGCAAATGAACCCTTGGGTGACGATTGGCTAATTCTGCAACCTCCCAATAACTAATACCTAACTGTTCACACAAAATTGCCGATTCATTGGCGAGGGCAATGTTTACATCGCGATAAGTATTTTCTATTAACTTTACCATTTCGGCGGTTGTCGCATCGGTAAGTAAAATTTTCCCCTCCACAAAAGAGGAATATATCTTCTTTGCTTTTTCTGCACATTGGGGAGTAATTCCACCAATAACCCTGTCGTTATGTATAAGTTCGTGTAAAATTTTGCCGGGCAGAACGCGTTCTGGACAATGAGCCAGATTCAGTTCTGTCCCTATCTTTAAGCCTGATTTTTCGAGGATAGGGATAAGTAAGTTTTTGCATGTTCCGGGAGGTGATGTAGATTCAAGAATGACCAGATTCCCCTTTTTGAGGTAGGGGACAATACTCATTGCAGCGGATTTAACAAAAGCCATATCTGCCCGTTTCTCTTCTGTGATAGGTGTTGGAACAGCAATTATGAAAGCATCTGCATAAGCAGGTTCCATCTGAGCACGGAGCCTGCCGGAAGCAATACCTGCTTGCACCATTGTTTGTAAACCGGGTTCTTCAATATGAATTTCGCCACGGTTAATTATTTCAACAATGCGTTCCGAAATGTCAACACCTATTACTTGATAGCCACTGGTAGAAAGCATGCTTGCTGTGGGTAAACCAATATAACCTAAACCGAGAACACATATCGTTTCCATCTACAACTCCTTGTTTGAAAATTGGTTGATTAAATGCTGGGCAATTCGTTTTCCTGCTTTTCCATCACCATAAGGATTTATTTTATTTGCCATGTTTTGATACATCTCTTTGTCATCAAGCAATTTCTGGACAGACTTAACAATTCGGTCATAATGCGGACCGACCAGCAGGGCTGTTCCTGCTTGCACTGCTTCAGGTCGTTCCGTAACATCTCTCAAAACAAGCACAGGTTTGCCTAATGATGGCGATTCTTCTTGTATGCCGCCTGAATCAGTAAGTATCAAATAACATTTTTTTAATATGTGAACAAAGGGGACATATTCTAATGGAGGGATAAGATGAACCCGCTCTTTTTGGTCAAGGAACTTTTTTACTGAAGCCATAACATTTGGGTTTGGATGGACAGGAAACAATACCTCTATATCCTCATTTTTATCCACTAAATCTGAAACGGCATGGAAAATTTCATCCATAGGTTGACCAAAACTTTCTCTCCGATGTGCAGTTAGAACAATTAATCGCCGTTCTTTACCTAATCGGGATAATAGTTCGTCCTGGAACTGATATGGTTTTTCTGCAATATACAAAAGTGCGTCAATCCCTGTATTTCCTGTTACGATAATTTTATGTTCCTCTATATGTTCAGAAAGCAAATTCTTCTTAGCCTGCTCGGTCGGTGCATAGAGAAAATCGCCCATTGCATCCACCAGTCTACGATTAATTTCCTCAGGGAAAGGATGATACTTATCATAAGTTCGTAGTCCTGCTTCTACATGTCCAATGGAAATCTTCTGATAATAACTTGCCAACGCTGATGATAAAGTAGTGGTTGTATCGCCGTGAACCAGAACTACATCTGGTTTTGTATCTACAATTATTTCGGAGAGGCGTTCTAAAATGCGTGAAGTAATTTCTACTAATGTTTGTCCCGGAGTCATAATATTCAAATCATAACTTACGGGCAAATTAAATGAACGAATTACCTGGTCAAGCAATTCACGATGCTGGGCAGTAAGACAAACAATAGGTTGCACCTTTTCAGAAGCCTCTTGCAGGGCAAGGACTACTGGCGCCATTTTTATCGCTTCAGGTCGAGTTCCTATAATAATTAAAACTTTCATTAAAACAAAACACCATCTGTTAAAGATTTAACTTAACTTTCATTAAGACATCACGATACCAAAGCCGATGGGGTATTATAAACAAATAACCGTTATTTAGGAAAATGAAGAATTTTTTTAGACTAAAACTCATTTATTGAAAAACACTATAATATAGCAAAATAACAATACCATAAGAATAACCTGGAAAAAGTTGAGTGAAGATTTCGCCATTAACAAAAGTAATTCGCACAGTTTGGTATTACAAGCCTGAGCAATTAGGTTGGTATGTATATTACCGCTTGAGGAAACACCTACCCATAAGTCTATGGTTTGGTGAAGGAAAATTACCTCAATTGCGAATAGATACAGAACGGCTCAGTGCCTACTTAGAATATGCTCGGAATTGGGCAATAGTTCAAGAGAACCTAACATCTCGAGCAAACGCTATACTTGCGGGGTCTATTGAATATGCAGGAGAACAAGCCAAATTAGAGGATTTGTTTCAAAAGGAAGGAACAAATCTATCTCCTCTGGCGAGGTATGGATTGCATAGTTTTGACTTTTTATGGGACCTTTGTCTGGCTTATTTGCAACACCCTGATAGCCGTTATTCAGATTTTGCAAAAGACTGTATCCGTGAATGGATTCAGAAGCATCCAATAGGGACTGCTGTCTCCTGGGAGCCCTATCCTACATCTTATCGTATTCGTTACTGGATTTTGGCAATGCACTTATGGCAATGGGATGATAAGGAAATTTTGGATTCATTAGCACTGCAAACGAAGTGGCTATACAAATCTATCGAATATCATTTAAGAGCAAACCATGTGATACAAAACTTATGTGGGCTTATTATCAGTTCTGCTTTACTTTTTCCAGACTATCTACCTGAGTTATTAAAAAAATTAGAGAAAGAATTGAATGAGCAAATCCTTGATGACGGTGGACATTATGAGCGTTGTCCTATGTATCATCTGCATGTGCTTCTGGATTTATTACCTGTTGTAGCAGTTTTTGAACAATCGCCTGAATTCTTGATGACTGCTATTAAAAAAATGGTTCACTTTCTGGAACATTTAACTTTGACTGACGGAGATATACCTCTGTTCGGAGACTCTGTGCATGGACATTTTCCACCTGCAACGGAAATTCTTCAAGTGGCTACAAAGTATATTGCTCTAAAAGAACAAACACCTTGTGAAAAATCTTTATCATTTCCACAATCAGGTTATTATTTATTCAAAAACTTACATGATACCCCTCCTTTTGAAGTAGTTATAAGAGCAGGGGAATCAGGTCCTCCATATCAGTTAGCCCACGCACACTGCGACCAATTGAGTTATGAATTGCTAATAGATGGGACAAGGGTTATTGTAGACTCAGGAATTCATGGATATGCTGGCAGTGAGTTTCGCCAGTTTCAGCGTAGCACTCGTGCACATAATACTATATACATAGAGGGTGAGGAACAATTAGAATACTGGGGCACTTTTCGTGTTGCACAGAGAGGCAAAACAGAGGTTCTATTGTGGGAACGGTTTGAAGAGGGACAGTTGTTTGCAGGTAAGTATCATTATTTTACAGGAACACAGCACCTACGAGTATTTTATATTCTTCCTGCTCAAGGAATTTTGTGCTGGGATTGGGTAAAATCATCTAAAAAAAAGTCTGTTTACAATTTAATTCATTTTCATCCTTCCTTTAAAGTAAAAATTAGCAATTCATTTGCTTTTCTATACTATGATAGAATAAACCTGCAGATTGTCCCTATTGAAAATGAAGAAATAGAAGTAATATGTGGCTGCCGTAGTCCAATTCAAGGATGGTATTCAGAAAGGTTTTCTGAAGTTTTATCTAATCCTACTATTGTTTTGAAAAAAAATTCTTTAGCAAATTCTCTAATAAAAAGTGGTTATTGGATTTCTTTTAATGGTGAAGAAATTAGTTACTCGAAAGGAATCATTCAACAATGGGTAGAAAAAATCGAGAGAAAAATATTCGAAAAGAAGTGGTAGCAAGTGTAACAGTTAACACATTTGAATCTTCGATATTTCGCAAAATTGCTGTATATTTAATTATCCCTTTATGTCTGCTGACAGTAGTTTTGGCTTTGAGCCCATTTACGGGTGACCCTGCTGCACCTATTAAATATTTAATCATTAGCATTTTTGTTTTTATATTCTCTGCACTGAGTTTGATAATGGTGTGGCTGGAAGGGATAAATCTAAAATTCAAAAAGTCGCTTACTTTCATGTTGGGAGGCTTTCTTTTGTTTATGTTTTTAGCGACTATTTTTGCAAGAAACAAAGGCTTTGCAATTAGTGAATTTTCAATATGGCTCATGCTTTGTTTCTTAGCACTATTTGTTAATGTTTTTGTCGTAAATGTAAAAGAGACATGGTGGGTTCTTGGATGGGTCATGGTTGCGACTGCTTTGTCCAGTGTTTATGGATTTTTTCAGCAGTGGGGAATAGACCCCTTCCCATGGGCTACAAGAAGTGTAGAAGAATATCGTGGATTACCATCTTCATATGCCAATCCCAATTTTGCTGGACATGCCCTTTTATTTGCAGTTATTACTGGAATAGGAGGGATAGTCACACTGGTCTATGAGACAAGAAAATCCTTAATAGAAGAGAATAGAAAGAACTTTAAGTTAACAATATTAAAACTTGCTTTGTTTGTTATATGCTTCTTACTAACCTTTACTCACTTATACCTTACACGAATGCGAAGTGCACGAATTGCTTTGTCCATTGCTATATTATTTTTTATTTTCTATATATTATTAGGGAAAAAGTGGGAAATAAGATGGATACTATCAGTGGGAGGCATTCTGCTCATCCTTGCTGCTATACAAATTGTTATTTTGTTTGCCTTACTGGCGAAAGGATACCCTCAAGGTTCCTTGCCTGTGGATAATTCTGTAAATCTACGCCTTAATGGTTATCTTGGGGCTGTGCAAATGATTAAGGATAAACCTTTGTTAGGTTATGGTCCTGGAAATTATCGTTTTGACAATATTCCTTACTGGACTAATTATGAAAAGGTATGGTTTACATTAGCGAAGAAGAGAAATTTCCATGTTCACTGTGACCCATTGGAAGCCATGACAGATGCAGGTATCCCCGGTGGTCTTTTCTATTTTGGAATGATATTACTCGGTTTTATAGGGGGTATGTATCTTGTCAAACAAAGTAAATCTTTCTCAGAGCAAATTTTAGGAACAAGTATCGCCTCAATATTTCTTGCATTTGCCATGGATGCCTGTTTTGGATTTAACATGCGAGTTCCTGTTTCGAGTATGTTATTCTTCCTTTATTTGGGATTATCTCAGGTGCATGTTGATGACATTACCTTGACAGGCAAAAAGTCGAAATTATTATCCGTAATTGTTTGTATTGTTTTCCTTATATTGATGATTCAGCAATCCCGTCTGCATTGTGGAGAAATGTTGCTACAAAAAGCACGGGGAGGTAGTTATTGGGCTCAAATGTTTGCTAACCAACAAAAAGAGAACCTTCGCGAACAAGTTCTTAGCAAAGCAATAGAACATGCAGAAAAAGCAAACTCTATTAAATATTTTGAACCTCGTTTTCCTGAGGTAGCAGCGCGTATTTACATGACTCGCAATGAATTTCAGCCTGCCCTGGAATATTTTGACAGGGCACTTAAATATGATTCGTATAATCCAGAACTATGGACTACTCGTGCTCAGTGTTGTTTGAATTGGGTTTATCGTGCTCAATTAGAAAAAAAACCCTTACCCATGTCTGTAGAAACTATATTGGATGAGGCAGAAAAATCACTAACAACCGCAATGAAATATTGTGAGACATATCCCGATATTTATGAAGGCATGGCACGAACATTATTTTTTAAGTCTCAATATCTTAAATTAACCAACGAACAAAAACGAGAACTTATGGAAGGTATTATTGATTATGGGAATAAAGCGCTGGAAAATGGGTTGAAAGAAAGCCAATCTTTACTTCAAATATTAATTCAAGCACATTTATACCTTAAAGACTATGATGGATGTGCAGAGGTGGTGGAACGTGCACTTGCTATGGAACCGAGTAATATAGAACTATGGTCACGCTATGCACAAGTAATGAAGCAAAAAAACTATCCAGATAATTATCTGCCTTTTCTTGAAAAGAATTACATTAAATTCAAGAGGGATGCAGAAACAATGGCTCCAACACTTTCACAACTGGCTTTAATGATTTATCAAGAAAGGTTAAGAAAAACAAATGACATAAAAAAGGCGTCCGAGATTATTTTGGAAACCTTAAAATTAAACCCTGGCGATTTATCAACCTGGGGAACAGTTATCCAGACTGTGCCTCGTGAAAAAAAATTGAGCCAACTCCAAGAACTGGTAAAATCCTTGAAAGACACTTCTGATATACCCAATCTTATTAAGAAATTGAATTACCCGGTGGAAAAAATCAATTGGCTTGATATATCTCGAGAAGTAATTTCAGAGTTAGAACAAAGTGAAAAACAAAAAGTTCCTTATAAGACTCTTGTCTTAAGATATGTCTGGATTGCTGAAGTTGCTTTTGATACTAATATTAAGATGGAAAGTGAATATAAAGCAGAACTTTTTGTTAATCTGGCTACTATTTATCAAAAACTTCGTTTTTATGACCGTGCTTTAGCCTGTTACCCTGAGGCAAGCAAGGTTACTGATAGAAATACTCAGTTAAGGGTATTATATTCCTGGGCAGAAACCCTCTATAATAGGAGACAATACAGTGAGGCAGAAAAGAAATTACAACAGGCACTCGAAATCGAGCCGGGTAATATCCGGCTCCGTTCCTTGCTTATCCAGACATTAGTTCAACTTAAAAAGATACCTGAAGCAAAATTAGAATACCAATCATTGAAACAATCACTGCCTTCCAATTCAAGCACGATAAAAGAGTTGGAGACATTGCTGTCGCCTTATACAAAAACAAATTAAGAATGGGGATTTGATGTATGGATATAAAACAAAATGCTAAGACAATAAATCCAAATGAATATAGACTCACTAACATTTTACAGTTGCCTCCGCTTTTTAAGCAGACTTTTCTTATGGCTCTGGTCATATTGGTTGCGGTGTTAATTGTATCGGGCTTTTATCTGAGATTTGGACCAAATATTGTGAAAAGATTAGATAACAATGTAGGTGAAAATTTGATGAAGTTTGCACAAGCACTTGAACAGAACAAAAATACCGAGGACGCAAAGCGGATTTACGAAATTGCAACGCGTTCGAGATTTGCTGGCGAATTTAATCGAACTCATGTATTTTATCGTCTTGGCTATCTATACTGGGAAGACCGTGATTATGTAAAAGCCGCTGAATATTTAAAGGAAGCAGTTCAATCAAAAGAATTTCCACAAATATCTGCTTTTGAATTTCTTATTGATTCTCTATTACAGATTCAAAAGTCTGATGAAGCACTACCGTTTGCTCAAAAATGGATTGAGAAGGCTCGAAAACGAGAAGAACTTGCAAATGCCCAGTATTATTTAGGAAAAGTGTATGGAACAATGAATCGCATGGCAGAAGCAGAAGAAGCATGGTTAAAAGGTCATAAAGTTCTACCTGGTAGCAAATCTTCATCCGAGTTAGCCTTCTTATACAAGAAACAAGGAGATTGCAAAAAAGCCGTTTATTATGCAGAAGCAGTCTTAAAAGCAGGGCTTTTGTCTTCTCGTGAATCCGCTATAAAAAAGATAATAGAACAATGCAAAAAAACTCAAGAAAGCAAAACAAATTAATCCCTAACTTCTCAAGAATTATGGTGGATAGGCTAATTTTTTGAACAAGATTTGACAATCAAGTTAAGCAGTATTATACTTTATAAGAAATAATATGTTTGTTAGGCGAATCAACATTGTTTTAAGGAAAGGATGTATTATGAATCTCTTAGATACTATTAAAGGTTCTCTTCTCGAAAATTTTTTCCCAAGAGGATGGGACCTCAAAAAGATTGAGAAATGTTGCTCTAATCCTTCCAGCAAAGTTCTGGAAAGACAAGGTTGGTGGCACAAGAGATTTAAACCTATTTCCTGTGAGACATTGGAAGAGTTTAATGTGTATATTGGTCATAGAATTGCCTGTGAAATATGTTCTGGAAAGGAGGAAGGGAAAAAGGTTATTCTAATCTTGCCCGTTGGACCGATGGGAATGTATAAATGGGCTGTTTATTTCCTTAAAGAATGGGGTATAGATTGTAAACATGTTTGGGGTTTCAATATGGATGAATGGAGTGATAGGGATGGTAATACTTTGCCACCAAAGGCACCGGGGTCTTTCCAGAATGCAATGGAAGATGCCTTCTATGGTCCTCTCGGGAAATTAACCGTCCCTGAAAAACAACGATTTTTTGCAACGAAAAAATTATTACCCCAATACCCTGAAAAAATTGGTGAATTACAAGAGCAAGGTGCAAAACTTATTCTCATATTTGGGATAGGAAGGGTATTTCACATCGCTTTCTGGGAGCCTCATTTCGCAGAAGAGTTTAGGACGGTGGAAAAATGGAAGCAACAAGGATATCGGCTTGGTGCAAAGTTGCATCCATTGACCATTGAACAGAATGCTATTACAAGTTTTAAGAGTAGAACAACTCTTGTTCCGTGTTTTGCAAATACAATTGGACCGGGAATATTTTTGAAGGCAGACAGTATTATAGGTGGTGCCGACGGTTCGTTGGGTAGAGGAATGATGTGGCAAGGAATGAGTCTATGGGTAACATTAAGATATGGACCTGATATGTGGGTCCCCAGTAGTTTTATGCCTACTTTACCTGGCAATCTGTTCTTCCTAAAAGAACTTGCTGGTCCTTTAACTCCTGAGTGTAATTAAGAAGGGATAAAAATGAATATTCTTGCAATTGGTGCACATCCAGACGACCTTGAAATTTTATGTGCAGGGACATTGGCGAAATATTCAAAAGAGGGGCATAAGGTATTTATGGCTCATTTGTGTAGTGGAAATATGGGGGGAAAGGACATTCCCCAAGAGCAATTAGCCGAAATACGGGATAAGGAGGCGAGAGCGTCGGCTGAGATAATTCAAGCAGAAGTTCTGGGTCCTATCTGTGCAGATTTAGGTGTTCATTTAACGCAAGAGATGAGAGAAAAAGTGGCAGATATTATCCGTGTTGCCCAACCTGACCTTATTATCACTCATAGTCCTCAAGATTATATGCCTGACCATGTCATCACATCACAACTTGTGTTTGAATCTGCCTTTGCGGCAACATTACCCTACTTTAAGACAAAATACCAGGCTCATGAAAAAATTACGCCTATTTATTACATGGACACTTTACTTGGTCTTAAATCTCAATCTGAATTTTACATTGATATAACAGACCATTTTGAGACAAAAAGGGCAATGTTTCTCTGCCATGAAAGCCAGTATAAATGGCTCAAAGGGCATCATCTTACAGACCCATTTCAGATGATAGAAACTATGGCAAAATTCAGAGGACTCCAATCTGGTGTAATGTATGCCGAAGCATTCCAGATGGAGAGAGTCTGGGGGAGAGTTAGACCTATAGACTTACTTCCTTTTTAACAGAGCATTAATGAGAGTAAAGCGAGTACATAAAAGAATAAGTCATATAGATTGTATATGTCTTATATGACTTATATGACTTATAAGTCGTATATTAATACTCTCCGTTAAAAGACCTGAAAATTATCTTTCGATGTTTAATAAACGAATTGATATATTTTTTTTCAAACTTTATCCGCGAACGGAGATAGGTTTTTGTGTCTTTATAGATTCTAATTCTGCTTCGATAAGCAGTAAAGTTTTGTATGCTTCTTCAGGAGGGATAATATCGGAATCACGGTTTTTTTGAAGGCATTCTAAGAAATGGCGTAATTCTCCTTCGTATCCATCTCCTTTTAGGACTTTTATTGATTTTGGTTTTCCACGATTAGGATAGAAAGTCAAGGCAAGGTTGCGAGACATCTCTAATGTTCCCTGTTCCATAGCAATGGTGAATGTCATTGAGAATGGATAAGTGTTGCTGTATTCCCATGCTCCTTCTGCAATCACCCATTGGCGGTCGGGATAATTATAACTTGTTACAATATGGTCTACACCATTAGGGGTAAGACCTACACCAAGACTTTGCACTGTTTTAGGCTTGCCAAACAGATAGCGAATAAAATCTGCATCATGGACATGCAAATCCAGTGCACACCGACCTGATTGTGCAGACTGTAGCCAGTTCTGCCAACTCCAATTGGGGAGGGGACTAATTCGGCTAAACTTAGCGGTAAGAACTTTTCCGTATCTTCCTGTTTCTATCAGTTCCTTTGCAGTAATATAAGATGGCCAGAATCGAATGCAGTGGGCAATATATAGATGTCTTTTATATTTCTTTGCTACCTTTATCATTTCCATTGCTTCGGCAGAAGTTCGAGCCATTGGCTTTTCACAGATAACATGTTTCCCTGTTTGAAATGCCCGTATGGTAGTGGGTGCATGGGCTGGTGTGGGTAAGGTAATATCAAGAACATCTATATGCGGGTCGTTCAGGATTTCTTCTAGTTTCGAATAAACTTTTACTTTGCTCAGGTCAAGTTTTCCAAAAGGTCCTATATTACCTCGCCTTTTCTTATCATCTGAATCACACACCGCTATAACTTTTATGCCCTTTAATTTGTTATAGGTTTCAAAGTGTATCTTTCCCATCATTCCCAATCCGACGATACCTACTTGGATAGCCATGGCTATATCCTCCATATTAAGGTTTCAAAAAAATCATTGAGGGAGAGTCTTTCTATTAGACTCTCCCTATTCAAAAAAGTTTTTATGCCCAGGTCATTGCAGTGGGTTTCTCCGCAATCATAGCTTGTTTTAAGAATTCAACCGCTTTGGTAAGACCTTCACGATTGGACATTAAACTATCTTCATGCTCAATGCTAATTACACCGTCATAACCAACCATCCGCAGATTTGAGAAGAAATCTTTCCACCATTCAAGGCTATGTCCATAACCACAGGTACGGAATATCCATGAGCGGTGAATCTCATCACCATAATGTTTTGTATCCAATACACCATTAACCATTGTATTGGTCGAGTCAACTCTGGAATCTTTTGCATGGATATGGAATATGGCTTTACCCAGTACACGAGCCACAGCACATGGGTCCATCCCTTGCCAGAATAAATGACTGGGGTCTAAATTTGCGCCGATATTATTGCCACAGGATTTGCGAAGTTTTAATAATGTTTCGGTGTTGTAGACCAAGAAACCGGGATGCATTTCAAACGCAAGATTAACACCATGGTCGCGTGCAAACTTTGCCTGTTTTGACCAATAAGGTATAGCCACCTTTTCCCACTGCCAGTTTAATATATCTAAATAGTCAGGAGGCCAGGCACAGGTTACCCAATTAGGCTTCTTAGCATCCGGGTCTGAACCAGGACAACCAGAGAAATCAATTACGACCTTTACTCCCAATTCTTGCGCTAACTTAATTGTATCTGTTTGAGTCTCTATACTCTTTTTGGCAAAATCAGGGTCGGGGTGAAGACAATTGCCATGGCAACTCAATGCTGCCAGTTCTATTCCTTCACCTTTAAGCAGGGCTTTCAATTCGTCCCGTTTTGGTTTGGACGCCAATAACTCTTTAACAGGTGCATGAGCACCACCGGGATAGCCTCCCGCGCCTAATTCAACACATTGAAGTTTTAATGGTCGAATGATTTCCAGAACTTCTTTTAATGGTGTGCTACCAAACATAGCAGTCAATAATCCTAACTTCATATTTGTTCTCCTTTATTTAAGTTAAATATCATTTATAATTAAAATTATATAACCACCTTTTCCCACTTTTTAGATGCGGCTGCTCGTTCAACAGCATCAAGAACCGCCTGACATTTAACAGCATCTTCAAAGGTTGGGTAATTTATTTTCTTGCTGCCTAAACTGCACAGGAACTCATAAATCTCGTGCACAAATAAGTGTTCATAGCCAATAATATGTCCTGGTGGCCACCACGCATAAGTATAAGGATGTCCCATATCTGTGGCTAACACTTTACGGAAGCCTTGCAGTGTTGGTGGGTCATCACGATTGAAGTAATGGAACATATTCATATCTTCCTGATTCCATAGCACAGAGCCTTTACTCCCGTAGATTTCAATAGCGTTGTAATTTCTGCGACCCGGGGCAAAACGAGTTGCCTCGAAAGAAGCCAGAGTGTTTTTGTCTTTAATATGTGTTATATAAATTACTGCATCATCTACATCCACTTCGTCATATACTTTCTTCCCTTTCCCTTTACTGGCACCCCATGCACCTACATCGCTTTCTGGCACTACACGCTTTTTAATAAAAGTCTCCATAGCACTTGCAACTTCGCTTACCTGTCCAACAAGAAAATGGCATAAATCTGTTATATGTGCGCCAATGTCGCCTAATGCACCGGAACCTGTATTCTTCTTCTTCAATCTCCAGACCATTGGAAAATCTGGGTCTACAATCCAATCCTGCTGATATGCTGCGCGGAAATGGTAAATCTCACCTAACTTTTTTTGGGAAACAAGTTGCTTTATAGTTTGCACAGCAGGAGCAAAACGATAAGAGAATCCACACATATTCCGCACGCCTGACGATTTAACTGCATCCCACATCTGCTTTGCTTCGGTTAAAGTATTTGCAAGCGGCTTTTCACATACAACGGCTTTGCCTGCCTTTGCAGCAGCAATGGCAATAGGTGGATGCAGAAAATTTGGTGTGCAAATATCCACGACATCAATGTCCTCGCGATTTACAACTTCTTCCCAGTTGTCCGAAGCCTCTTGCCAGCCATATCGCTCTGCATTCTTCAAAGCATTGGGGTCTTTATCGCACAAGACCTTCATCACAGGTTTGACAGGTGGGTCAAAAAACATTGTCACCTGACGCCACGCGTTGCTATGGGTCTTGCCCATAAACGAACCACCAACCAGTGCCACATTTACCGTCTTTTTAGCCATAACACTCTCCCTTCATTTAATAGTTAATATTGTTTTAGAAATTAAATGCACCAAAACCACTATATTAAATATATACTATTATAAACACTTTCTATTCAAATACCAACTAAGTATAAAAAAATTAGAAAATATGATTTTAAATAAAAAGTTATAAATAAAAATTAAAAGATTATTTATTTAAATTTCTGAAAATATTCGTCTATCTTTGGTCTTAATCTTATTCCAACTCTTTCAAAGCAAAGAAGTACATCATTGTATGCTCCCTTTCCTCCCAAAAAATTCCAAAATTCTTCAGCAACTTTCAGTTCTTTATCCAAATCAAGCATTCCTTTAAGTGTCCAACGTTCATAAGGTTTAGGTTCATAAGGATTATAGGGTATAGCAATATAGGTGTTAATTTCTGCATTTGGCTCTTTATATAAATAAATAGCAACCCATTCTAGCAGTGTTCTCTTAAAATCCTTAAAATTGCTAATATTAGGTTTTACTGTCTTAATA
>DAOOVZ010000012.1:0-29337 GCA_035370665.1 Candidatus Hydrogenedens sp. | reverse complement strand
ATATACCCTTAATATAGTTTATTTCTGAAAGGAATAAGAAAAATAAATCAAATAGATATTTATCCCTACCTGAAAATAGATATTTTATTGTCTGTCTTAATATCAAAAGATAGTTCTCAAATCTTTTAGCGGACAACAGTAATGTCGTGTTTAAATTATGACACCAGAATATTAACTTTTTAGACATCTCCCTACATCGTAAAAGATTATGTATTGTTTATTACAAAAAGCAATAATATTTATTCAAATCTTTTAACAGACAACAGTGCTATGAGAATAGATTACTCTTCTAAAAGTCAATTTAAGCCAATTTTGATGGTTCATAAACTTACAAAAGCAGTTGAAAACAATCACATATCAATATAAATAGCCATTAATTTCGTGCAAATTTCTCAAAAATAAATTTTGGGTCAATCCCTATCATTTAGAATCCGACCGAGTGATACTATACCTCTTTGATTTAAGTAGGCATGAAATTAGATTTTAAAACATTAATGTAAATTTTTTACCGCTTTTTAATAGGACAGGTGCGTTTTGGGTAACTTTCAATAAGTAATAGACTTAATAATAATCCTGCTACGATATAGTCTGAAAAGTAAGGACTATCAGGGGTATTAGTAATACCACAGGAAATAATGAAATGTCTTTTGGCGCCTTTACTAATTACCAATAATATTTCTGTGCCTTTATCTACTTCTGTTCCTGCAGGCGGTTCTGTTCTTATTACTTTTCCTTTTTCAACTTCTTTATTCTCTTCTTTTTTTATTTCTGTTGATACTTGCAAACCCACTGAGGCTATTATTTGTTTTGCTTCCGCTTCTGACTTATTTTTTACATCTGGCACTATGACTTTGCTTGACGGTTCACCTTCATGTGAACCTTCGCCTTCATTGACTTCGCCTTCATTGACTTCACCTTCATGTGAACCTTCACCTTCATGTGAACCTTCACCTTCAAGTGAACCTTCACCTTCAACAAGTTTAGGTCTCAAGGCAACTGACTCAGACCTTAATTCTCCTTGTGGTATATTTGTAACAATTTGTTTTGGCACAAAGTTTGGTGCAGTAATATCTACCGCATAACTTCCTTCTGGAACAGATGGGAATAAATAAACACCGTTCTCATTCTGGGTTAAGGGTGGGTATCCCGGTAAGGAAACAGTAGCATTTAAGATAGGTGCCCTGTTGGTAGCATTCCAGACGACACAAGCAAAAGACGACGCAATAAGTGCCTTCCCTTTACCTAAATAGTATTGAGTATCAACACTTCCGGATACCAATCCTGATATTTCTTCCTCGTTTTCTGTTCCCCAATCGTTATTTTGTGCTTTAACTTCTGTATTTCTTTCATTGATAATAGCCTTACCAGATGATATTTCAAATGTATTCCAGCCTGTATTTGGGTCATTAACATCACCTAATGAATGTGAAGGATTAGTGCTACCGCTATTGTCTTTTATATATATCCCTGAAACATCTTCGCTCTTGGTTAAAGTTGTTGTTTTAAATTCACACCTTCTTATAATAGGTATGCTATCACCGATTAGAATGCCTGTTTTTATGTCCTGGAAAAGACAATGTTCAATAATTGTATTATAAGGTTTATCGCCTTCAACTGAGATACCTATTTCAGAACCAGTCCCAAAGAAACGGACATTTTTAATGTGCATTGAGGTATTTCCACAATTGAGAAGTATGAATTCACTTACATTGGCTTTGGTAGGATTTGTAGAATTGGTTCTACAATCTACGCTTATGGAGAATATTTTTGCACCGTCTGCGCCTGTTATCTGTCCATGAATGACTGCTCTATTATTGGCATCGTTTGTGGTTATACCGATTAAAATTGTGTTTTCAAGTAAAGTAATATTTTCATAATAATCGCCGGGGAATAATACAATAGAGCAATTTTTACGATTTTGAATGCTGGTAATGGCTTTTGCAATTGTCTTCCACGGAGAGTCAAAAGTTCCTGATGCTGTATCGCTTCCTCTGGGTGAAACATACATTGCTGTCCACGGAGAGTTTGAATCATTGGGATTACTTTTTTGGAGGAACTCTTCAATGTTTAATAAGCCATCTAAATCAGCATCTTCTTTTGAATCATTGGCTAATGGATTTAAGTCATAAGTCATCTCAAAATTGTCGGGCATACCATCAGCATCCGTGTCAATTTTTTGGTCTGATGTTCCTATACAGTTTTCGATACATAATGTAAGTCCATCGCCATCTTCATCAATTAAGGTGTCATCATTTGCACACTGATTTTGACACTGCTCCAATTTGGGGATATTACAATATACAACTATTTTCCTCGTTGTTGAAGTTTGATTCCCATAACTATCCTCCGCAGTATAAGTGAGTATATAAGTGCCAGTAGCATTTGTATTAACAGAACCGCTAATTGTTACATTTACCTGACCTGAGGAGCATGGGTCAGAAGCAACATAACCGGGGTCTGACCATATTGTTCCGCAAGGAACAGTTATTTGTTGCCCACCAATTAGTGTCAGAACAGGGGGAGAAGCCTGGATAGTTATATTGCGCCTTACTGGGGATAAGTACGGAATATTTTCACTTCCGTCTATATAATATTCAATATAATAATTTCCAGGTTTTGAATAATCAATATTGTTTCTAATAGAAATGCTGTTAGAAATATCATTCCCAGATGAATCAAACGCAATTGCACCGGGGTCTATATAGTAATCTCCACATGATAAAATTACATTTGCATTACCAACAAGAATGATTCCATGAACAATGACTTTTCTTGTTACCTGTATCGTTTCTGCTTGATACGGACATACTATAGAATACTTTATCGTATATTCCCCGGGTATTTCTGTGTTTACATTTGATTCAATATCAACTAAATAGTTTATATCTGTTCCACATCCATCCACGGCTTCATAGCCCGGTTCAATATATTTATCACCTTTATTTATGTTGATAACAGAACTTCCAAAAAGGGTTATTTTGGATAGGGGAGGAGGATATGATTCAAAAGCGCCGGCATCAGGTTTGCATTGAATCCCGATAGATGTCCTGGGTTTTCCCTGAATATCTTTTATCACAGAGCCATACTCAATACTTAAAGAAATAGGGTCCCCAAAATTTACTGCCGGTGAATTTTCTGATAGATTTAAATCACCATAGTCCGTTTCTGAAGGCGGGGTTCTAAATAATGGGTCTTCATCAAGGATATTTTCAGGTATTGATGGAAGTTTAGATATATTTTGAATTATGGAATTTTTTAATGATTTATAAAATATATTTTCTGGATAAATCACCTGAATAGAAGAAATGTCTTCCTTAGCCCATATAATTGAATTGAGTATTTCTAACACGGAAGTAGTTCCCTGAACATAAACAGTGCTTACCTCTAATCCGGGAGAAGCACTTAAATTATATGCAAATGTGCAATGTGTAATATCTAATGTAGATTCATTTGCAAATATAGCAGAACCATTTACGCCACAGATGTTATTAGAAAAAACACAATTTACTAAATTTAAAAATGAATTATCTACATAAACTGCACCACCATTACCTGATGTATAATTGTTGTAAAATTGTGAATTAGATATGTGCACATTTGAGTTAGAAGTATATATACCTCCACCATCTCCTAATATATTGTTTCCTCCTTCAAATATAAACCCATTAATAGATATATTAAAGGATTTATCCATAGATAGAAGAGAATTTCCCAAATTTATAGTGCCTTTTGTTTGTGATATAGAAGATATTTTTGTAGGATTAGACCAGGCATCCCTTATGTTAATATCAGATTCAGTTCCCTTAAATCCACCATAAATATTTAGGTCAGATAAACTATTTATAGAAATGGATTCCTGATAGTTTCCCCTTTTTACCCAAATTTCGTCATAATTATTTGCACTATTGATTGCATCCTGTAGTGTATGAAAACCTTTATCCCATGAACTTCCATCAATTGGCGAGCCATTACTATCAGGATTTACATAAATGATTTTTCCCGGGATATTGAATGAAGCAAGATAAAAACCGGGAAGATACTTTGAATCAACGGGACAAGAACCTTTTAATGGCAGGTCAGTAGAATCTGTTATTCCTGAAATACATATATGTGCATCATTTGCTGCTCCTAATACCATTGCCGTATCATTTCCACTCCCACCGAACAAAGTTCCCCATATAGGCGTAATTAGATTCTGGTTTCCATCCCATTGTAGTTCCCAGACCATTGCATCATAATTCTCTGTGTTTAAACCACCATTGGGAGAGATAGAATATGGCTTATATGGTAAACTTTCACTATACCACTCAAATTGATTAAGGTTACTATTAGTGTATCCTGAAATAAAGAAATATTCTGAATTTTGATTGGGTGATTTTACATCGGTTATGTAATCTTGTTTATCTCCATATATATAATAATTCCCTAATAGTTGAGGTGTTTCTGGATTTCCTATATCTATTATTGAAAGAAATGGATAAGATTGAACACCTATTTGTTTGGGTAATGTTGTTGCAACCGGTTCAGAAATATCACCTGAATTTGTATTTCCTGCTAAACAAAGCATGTTCGATGATGAGATAATTGTGCTACCTTCTAAAATCTCATCATTTGAACCGCCAAAGAAAACAGATGACATCGGAATAAGATTAAATGTTGTAGGATTTTCAGAGTAAGAATAAGTTTGTATGAAAATATCATTACCTCTGATTGTAGTTCCTGCAATTAATGGACTAAATAAAGTTTCACCTGTTGTTTCACCTGCACTTATATCTCCGCATATTATAACTTTTGATGATGTCGCCTCAATATTTTTTACAACAATATTTAAGGCTTTCATATATGAAACGAAAAGATAATCATACGGTTCTGATAATTGTATAACCCCCCAGAAACCATCTGTTTGCATGGTGTCTTTATCATTTACAGATGAATTTACTTGTAATAAATCAGGAGAAGTTGTATTCCCCGCAAAAAATAAATTGTCCCCAAATATTGCAATGTCTTCAATAGAATCGTAACCTGTTCCTCCAATATATGTTGAAAACTCCATTTTTAAGTCCTGGTCAAAAATAGCAATAAAGCCATCATACTCACCTGTTTGCTCTCCACTATTCAGTCGGTTGGACATAAGTGTTGTAGAATTAACAATTGGAAAATCTGGTGAGTTGGTTTTTCCTGCCAGAACAACAAAATTATTGGTTTCTGTTGAGTAATGCTGAACAGAACTTACATATTCTTCTTTGGAACCATCTAAAGAAACAATACGATGTGTTTCCCCCAACTTAGGAGAAAATTTATACAAGAAAATTGTATGATTGGAAGAAGTATCTGGCTGTATAATTGAAACACTAAGCACAGCAATATCTGTTGTGCTATCGAAATAGTCCAGACATGTTTTTTCAAAAAAAGACTCTGGCTTCCCAGATAAAGGAGACAAGAGATAGGTGGATGAATTAAGAATAGGGTCAATTATCAACTCATAATTTTTGTTATAATCACTCATTTTAATTTGATAAACATTACTATCTAATTTTGTAAATTGAGCATAAGCCTTTTGTCCTTGAGGCTGATTTTTTAATGCAGGCTGATAAATTTCGGGAATACTAAAAGTAAAGTCATAACCATCTTCATTTACAATGGTTAAAATACTGCCATCTGTGAAAGAGTAAGTGTCATTATTTATTTCAAGGATTATTTGGTCTTTATCTGCTTGTGGGCTTATAACGAAATCAAATTCAAGTTCATGTCCATTAAAGTAAAACTCAAGGTCAATACCCTTATATACATCTGGAATACATACTTTATTACAGACATGGCTATTTGTAATCCAATTTGTAGGACCATTCCCAGAATAGGAACTATATTCTATATCTGTTTCTTCACTCCCAAAAATAGTATTGCTTTTACTATTGATAAAGGAAATTTCAACAGGCTCACTAAAAGTATTTGTTATATAATTCCATGTCCAGATTTTTAATTTTTCTGGTGTAATTTTAAAATATTGGTTTTTTGAAACTGCAAAATAATGGTAGGGCTGTTGAGAAGGAAAAAAATAGTTTTCTATTCCAGGACTGTTAATATTATTACCAATTAATGAGGCAAAGGCTAATATTGTTGGAAAAAAAACAAAGAACAATAATATTATGAAAAAAGCCTTTTCTTTATTCATGTTATTTTTCCACAATTTATTTGCTTCATATTATTATAATCAGTATAAATAATTTAATCTACTTTTAGTTATATTTCTAATATACTATTATAATAATTATGCCTGATATTTCAAAAAAAAACATAAAAAATTTACTGTTAATAAAAATTTTATCTTTTATCTGTTTCTAATTTGGATTTTATCTTTGCCCATTCATCTTTAAGTGTAACTGTTCTATTAAATACTATTTTACCTGAAGATGTATCTGGGTCTACACAGAAATAGCCCTGCCGTTCAAATTGCACCTTGTCCCCAACTTTTAGTTTTTTTAATTCAGGCTCTAATTTACAGTTTGTTATTGTTATCAATGAATTTGGATTTATATTGTTTTTCCAGTCAGAGTCTTCTGGGACATCATCAGGGTCAGGTTTTATAAATAAGTGGTCATATAATCGCACTTCTGCATCAACTGCATGTTTAGCAGAAACCCAGTGAAGCGTTGATTTAACTTTTCTACCGTCAGGTGCATTTCCCCCTTTTGTAGTTGGGTCATAAGTGCAATGTAGTTCAACAATATTCCCTTTGTTATCCTTTATTACATCATTGCATTTAATAAAATAAGCATATCTGAGCCGTATCTCTTTACCCGGTGTTAATCGGTAGAATTTAGGGTGAGGTTGCTCCATAAAATCTTCTTGTTCAATATAAATCGTTTTAGAAAAGGGGACTTTTCTTGTTCCTGCGGATGGGTCTTCGGGATTGTTCACAGCCTCCATTTCCTCAACAAGGTCATCAGGATAATTTTCAATTACCACCTTTAACGGGTTCAGAACCGCCATATAACGATTTGCTCTTTTGTTCAAATCTTCTCGAATACAATATTCAAGTAACTCTATATTAACTATATTATCTGCTTTCGCAACGCCAATGAGTTTACAGAATTGGCGAATAGATTCTGGAGTATATCCTCTTCTTCGCAAGCCAGAGATTGTTGGCATTCTTGGGTCATTCCAACTATGAACATAACCTTCTCGGACAAGTTCGAGTAGCCTTCTTTTGCTCATTACGGTATAAGTTAAGTTCAGTCGGGCAAATTCTATTTGGCGTGGAGCATATATTTCCAACTCTTTAATAAACCAGTCATATAGAGGACGATGGTCTTCAAACTCTAATGTGCAGATGGAATGTGTAATCCCCTCAATAGAATCGGATTGTCCATGAGCATAATCATACATGGGATATATACACCATTTATCTCCTGTCCTTGGATGGGAAGAGTGTATAATCCTATACATAACAGGGTCACGCATATTTAAGTTAGGTGATGCCATATCAATTTTCGCTCGAAGTGTCCTTGAACCGTCAGGAAATTCACCATTTCTCATTCTTTGGAAAAGGTCTAAATTTTCTTCAATAGACCTGTTGCGATAAGGACTTTCTTTGCCAGGTTGTGTAAGTGTCCCCCTATATTCTCTTACTTCATCTGCGGATAAATCACAAACATAAGCCTTGCCTTTTTTAATTAGAAAAATAGCCCATTCATAAAGTTGTTCAAAATAGTCTGAGGCATAATACTCATGTTTACCCCAATCAAAGCCCAACCATCTTACATCTTCACGGATAGCGTCTATATATTCTTGCTCTTCTTTTAACGGATTTGTATCATCATATCTGAGATGACAGCGTCCATTGTATTCCTCAGCAAGACCAAAATTCAGGCAAATAGATTTAGCATGCCCAATATGAAGATAGCCATTAGGTTCTGGTGGAAATCGTGTTACAACCCCTTTATATCTACCAATTTTTAGGTCTTCATCTACAATCTGGTGAATAAAATCTCTACTAATAGATTCTTTATTTCCTTCATCGTTATTAAGTGAATTTTCTGACATATAAGATACTCCCTCACTTGTTTATTTTCGGGTTCGTTACAGACCACAATTGGCAAATTGTTAATAAATTAAGAATTGAAACATATTATCGCTTTTTTTGTGTATATTTCTCAAATACAGGTGTTGTATGTCTAATTAAGAAATAAAGCGTTAAAGAATAGAAATCAGATAAGAATTAGAAGTATAATATAAGTAGTGTGTAATTTGAACAACAAAATCATCAACATAAAACAATGTCGAATTGTTTGAAAGGAAATAACCATGTGGACGCCAGGAATGGGTGAGTTATTCATAATACTGATTATAGTCCTTGTGCTATTCGGTGGAACCAAAATAGCAGGATTAGGCCGTTCATTAGGCACGGCAATCGCAGAATTCAAGGACGCAGTAAAGGGAGTAGATGAAGACAAGAAAGAAGGTCTTGAAGAAAATAAAAAAGAAAATAAAGAAGAGAATTCATAATTTTAGGGATGATGACTATGATTTCACCGGAATTGCTGAAGATATTAGTTTGTCCTGAGACAAAGCAGCCTCTTGAATTAATTGATGAAAAACTTTTAAGTAAAATTAATGAGGCAATTCAAGAAGGCAAAGTTGTAAATAAGAATGGGGACCCAGTCAATGAAAGTTTAGATGGTGGATTGATAAGAGAAGATAAAAAGGTAGTATATCCCATCGTTAATGATTTGCCATTCTTGCGGATCGGTGATGGAATCGAATTAGAAAAGAATAAACTTGCCTAAAAACAATCTCAATCAAATCTTATGAGTAAGCCGATTAAGCCTAAAATGAAGAGTTTTTTAAATAATATCTGGAACAGAATCAAGGCTATCTTTATCAATCGTATATTGACAGGTTTGGCTGTTATTATTCCTTTAGGTGTAACTTTTTATATAGTGCAGTTTTTTTATTTCTTTTTAGCGAACCGCTTGACTCCTTTAACAAGAAAATATTTGACCAATGTCCCTGAATATGTTGTTCCAATATCTTCAATTATATTTTTACTTTTAGGTATATATCTATTAGGTTTCTTGACTAACTTATATATCGGGAGTAAGTTATTTTCTCTGTTTGAATGGTTTTTAGAAAAAATACCTTTTATAAAGACTCTATATGTATCAATGAAAAAAATAGTGTCAATATTTACACAAAAAAAGGAAGAAGAAGAAACTGTCACATCTGGACCGGTTGTGTTTATTGACTTCCCTTTTCCTGGTGCCAAAAACATCGCCTTCGTAACAAATGATATTGAAATTGAGGGATTGGGAAAATTTAAAACAGTCTTTGTGCCCACAGTTCCAAACCCGACAAGTGGCTATTTTCAATTAGTTCCTCACGATTTTGTATACGATAAATCACCTCTTCCTATAGATGAGGCTACAACAATGATTCTCTCGGCTGGGTTTGTAACACCTGAATCTCTGAAAGTAAAAGAGGACAACCAGCAACCGCAGGAAAGAGCAGATTAATATAATGGAAGCCACCAAAAAGAAAAAAGATAAAAAAACTGTAAAACTGCGCGGGAGTATAAGAAGGACTTTTCTCTCAGGTATATTGCTGATTATTCCGCTTGGCTTAACTATTTTAATTTTGAGATTTATATATTTCTTTACAGTAGGTCGGATTGCTCCATATATTTATAAATGGTTTCCTGAATATCCCACTTATTTAGTTACACCAATTTCTATAGTTCTAATTATTGTTTTTGTCTACCTGGTTGGCTTATTTTTTAGTTTCTTTTTAGTTCGGCAGATTTTCTCTGTATTTGAAATGATTATAGGAAAAATACCTTTTGTAAAGGCTATTTATAATGCTGTTAAGCAGATGACGGTTAGTATTATTGAACAGTTTACTTCACAGCAAGCACATGCAATTGTTCTTGTCCCTTATCCTCACGAGAAAGTTTTTACTATGGGACTTTTATTAGGTAAGGTATTACTTCCTGATGAGAAGGAATATTACAAGGTATTTATCCCAACAGTGCCTAATGTTACTATCGGAGTTATACAATTCTATCCTGCGGAAAAGATTTATAAATGCCCAATAGATGTGGAACAGGCAATTGAGATTATAGTCTCTTCAGGCGCCTCTATGCCCCAAAAATTGTCTGTAGAGCCCTTAAAAAAGAATGAAAATAAAATAGAAAAGATTTAACGATTACAGTTCATTGTTCAAAAATGTGAGAGGCAACAGGTTAATTAGTTTGTCTATGATTTGTGATTCTGGGTCTATTATCTGTATTTTCCGTTTATCGTTATTTATATGGTAGAAATATATATAGATAGCATCAGACGGGATAATATTTGCAATTCGGTCTGCCCATTCAATAAGGCAAATGTTCTCGTCATTTAGCCACTCTTCAGAGCCAATATCAATTATCTCTCTTTCGTCCTGAATTCGATAACAGTCGAGATGAAGTATAACGGGTGAAGTCCCATATTGGTTCATAATCGTAAATGTGGGACTATGTATCCAGCAGTTGCCGCATAGTTCCTTTACAATCCCTTGCACAAGACATGTTTTCCCCGTAGCTAAATCTCCAATCAGAGCGACTTTTGAACCTGCATGTAAACATTTACCTATAGCATGTCCCAACTGTTCTGTTTGTTCTGGAGATGAGGTATATAAAGTAATGGATTGTTTTGTATACCGACTTTTATTGGAAGAGTGTATCATATAATTGCAGATATAATTTTGCTTGTTTTTCCCATGAGAAATCTTGCTTCATCACATTAACTTGTATTTGTGATAATATTTCCTTGTTCTTGTAAATTTCCATGGCATTGGTGATACTTCTGACAATACTTCTGGGGGTAAGAGGTCTAAAAGTGATTCCTGTTGCCCGCTTCTTTCGAATATTGCTAGGTGTTGTGTTAATAACTGTATCTGACAATCCACCTACCTGTCGAACAATAGGTATCGTCCCATAAGCAAACGCATATAATTGAGTAAGCCCACAGGGCTCATATCGGGAGGGCATTAAGATAAAATCACTTCCACCTAAAATTTGATGCGATAATTCAGTATTGTAATCTATAATAACCCTGAGTTTTTGTGGAAAACTTGCTTCAAACTCTCTAATTTCCTTCTCAAATTTAGGGTCGCCCATGCCAAGAATAATAATTTGCAAATCCAATTGAAGAAGTTCAGGCAACGCATTAATTAGAATATCAATACCCTTTTGCCAATAAAGTCTGCTTATTATACCTATTAAGGGGACATTTTGTTCGGGTAGATTTACCTTTTTTAACAATGCAGATTTACAGAGAGCCTTTTGTTCAATCGTTTCATCTGAGAAATTATGCTCTATATATTTGTCGTTTCTGGGATTCCATATAGAATAATCAACACCATTCAATATCCCGGACAAATCATCAGAACGAAGATGAAGAACACTGTCCAATCCAAATCCATATTCTAATGTTTGAATTTCAATTGCATAAGTAGGACTAACAGTATTAATTTTATCTGCAAGTAAAATGCCGCCTTTAAGTAAATTCATATCGCCATAATATTCAAAACAGTTAGAATTAAATAAATCTGCTGGTAGACCTGTTAAACTATACCTTGTTCCCGGGTATCTACCCTGAAACGCAAGATTATGAATTGTGAGAAGCGTATTTGTATTTCGCCAGAAAGGATTGTTTCCGAGTTGAGTCAAAAGGAAAGGAATGGCAGCAACTGTAGCCCAGTCGTTACAATGAATAATATCCGGTTTCCATTTAATCTGTTCCATAGCATTAAGTATAGCGGAACAAAAAAAAGGGAATCTTCGTGGGTTGTCTTCATATTCCCAATCACCATAGCCATAGACAAAATCCCTACCAAAATATTCATCATGTTCTATTAGATATAATGGAACATCTGTTTGGGGAACAACTGTTTCCCAGAGCATAGAAGGAAAAGAATTGGTTAAGTTATCATAGATAGATGAACCTACCGGATTGCATTCGTTTGTAATCTCTAATGATTTATATTTAGGCAGTCCTATTCGAATATCAACGCCCATTTTTTTTAACATTTTAGGTAAGGCATAAGAAACTTCAGCCAGACCACCTGTAGATACCAATGGAGCCAACTCTAAAGTAAGATATAAAACACGCATCAATAAACCTCTCTTTTATTTTGTAAAAAACGGGTCCTTTTCTTCCGGAATTATAACATCAAGTAGTGGCAATTTTTCTTTCAGATAATCATAAATACCTTGAACAATCGGATATTCAGTTCCAAAATGTCCCGCATCTATAACCGCCAACCCTTTATCTATGGCTTCTAATGCCTGGTGATATTTAACATCACCGGTAACAAGCACATCAATATTATCAGGAACTTTCTTAATTTCACTACCACCACTTCCACCAATAACTGCTACATTCTTAATCTCTTTTGTCATTTCACCTACGACTCTTACCGAAGTAAGATTTAATTTCTCTTTTATACGATTGGTAAATTCTTCCAATGAAATGGGAGTTTCTAAAGTGCCTTTGAGACCTAATGATATTTTTCTATTTTTATTGTGTAAAGGATAAATATCATAAGCAACCTCCTCGTATGGATGGGCTTCCAACATAGATTCTATTACATTATTTAAAACTTCAGCAGATACTAGCACTTCAAGTCGTTCCTCTTTCTCCTCATTAACTTTGCCTATCTTCCCAAGAAAAGGATCTGCATTTTCCGATGGCAAAAATGTTCCTATGCCTAAGGCGCTAAATGAACAATAGGCATATTCTCCAATAATCCCTGCACCGCAAGAACACAAAGCCTCCCTGACCTTTTCAACATAGTTTTTGGGCACAAAGGTCACTAACTTAAATAATTGTGTATGTTCTACCGGTAATAATCCAGTAGTATTAGAAATTTCCAATTTCTGAGCAAGAATATGATTCAATCCCTTTTCTGCTACATCTAAATTTGTATGACAAGTATAGCAAGCAATTCCTTTAGAGATAAGTTCTGCAATCCTTTTACCATAAGAACTGTCTTGTGTAATTTTATTAAGAGGTGTGTAAATAAGTGGATGATGGGAAACAATAAGTTTAATACTATTTTTTATAGATTCTTTGACTATGTTATCAGTTATGGTTAGGCAAACCAATACCTTGTCCGCTTCCCAATCTTTCGAGCCTAAAACGAGACCTACCGTATCATTCGGATATGCCAACTTTAATGGAGCCCACATTTCGATTAAGTTGCAAATGTCTTGAATTTTAATACCTGCCATTGCTCTATTCATAATTTCAAACCACCTAATTTATCAGGAAATTTATTTTACTTATTTGAATTAATTAATTCAAAACTAATAGCAGCATAGCCAACAACGGAACTATAATCGCCAGATGCTTTCGCACTGGTTGAATAATCCAATACTTGAACATCATAATCACCAAACGCCGAGGCAAATCCCATTGCGGCAATTACTGCTGGTGCTCCACACATAGAACAAGACTCATTTTTAACACCCTCTATAAGTTTATCAGGGTCCTTTCCCATCACTGTTTGAATAGTATTGTTATCTATCTTATTTGCTTGAACCTCAGGTAAATAGTGTGAAAGGTCTGTAGAAGCAATAAGTAAATCCCCATCTTCTGCTAATGACGCAAGGATGTTACCATATTCATAATATTCCATTTCTGGCTCTTTACCAAACAAGATAGGAACAATAGGCACAATACCTACACTTACATATAAAAATGGCAACATAACTTCAAGACAATGCTCGTATAGATGTGAATCGTTAATTATACAGGGCAAGTGTTCTCCTAAAACTTCATAAATTGAAAGGTCAATAGGAAATTCTCCAACTGGTGTGATAAAAGAATCATACTCACATAAGGCTAAACCATCAAATAAATAACGATGCGACCTACCTAATAAAAATACCCGTTTTATCTTATGCTCACGGATTCTTGCAAAAGCATAGCCAGCCGTAGGTCCAGAATACATATATCCCGCATGAGGAGCAACAATTGCTAAAACCTTATTTGGAGAGGGAGATACATTCGATTGTTCAATGTAAAGACTTACTTGTGCCAAAAGAGACGATGAATCTCTTGGGTAAAATTGACCACTAACGGCAGGATACCTTTTTGACATAAATAATTCCTTAATTCAGATTTTTTATATAATAAATATTATACTATAAGAAAGATTTATGTTATTAAAATTTTATATTAGAATAAAATAAATATTGGTTATGCTATGAAAGTATATATAAGAGCAATTATTTTGTCGTTATTAGTAATGGGATGTAATATTTCCTCCAATTTCGATTTGGCTTCTCGTGGAAATGTTGTTACACTTGAAAAACTGTTATTAAAAAATAACAGCAATATTATTAACAGCAAGGACAATTGGGGTAAAACAATGATGCATTATGCGGTATGTGACGGTAACAAATCTATATTAGAACTACTTTACAGATATGGAGCAGAACTTGATATTCCAGATGAAACAGGCATGACTCCTCTCCATGTCTGCGCTATGTGGGATAGAAAAGGACCCGCTCGTTGGCTGGTAGAACATGGCGCTAATTTACAATTGAAAGATGAATTCGGAGATACCGCATTACACACCTCGGCTGTATTCGGTTCAATAAACACAGGGAAATATCTATTGGGTATAGGTATGTCTCTTAACGAGAAAAATGCCAAAGGATTAACACCTATAGATTTAGCAATAAAGTATAGAAATCATGACTGGTTACATGAAGTCGGAGGAAAGTAATTTGACTGAAAAAAATATAAATATCAAACTTCCTTATGTGGAGATATATACAGATGGAGGGTGTATACCCAATCCAGGTAAAGGGGCATGGACCGCTATATTAATATATGCTGATAAAGAAAAAATAATAAGCGGCTATGAGGAACAAACAACAAATAATCGCATGGAACTAAAAGCAGCCGTAGAAGGACTAAAAGCACTAAAAAAGAAATGCAAAGTCGTTATATATACAGATTCAGAATACTTAAAAAAAGGTATGACTGAATGGCTACAAAATTGGTTAAAAAATGGATGGAAAACTGCTAACGGTCAAGTAAAAAACATAGATTTATGGAAAGAATTAACATCATTAGTCGAGAGACACGAAGTAAAATGGAAGTGGATTAAAGGACATAATAAACACCTTCAAAATGAACGCTGTGATAAGATTATAAAGAAGATAATTAAAGAAAAAATGTGTGATGATGAGGAAAAACTATGAGAAAACAACACATAAGGATTAGTAGGTCTCGAGAAAAAATATTATCTCTATTACTTCCATTCATTATCGGTTTTGGTGGTTTATTTATCTCACAAGAAGTGATTAATTCAGAAAGTTTAAAGTTTACCATTGCTTTACTATCTATCGCTTTACCTTCATTATTTACAATAATCATATTAAATAAATATCGCTCATCTACCCGTGAAAAAGTGCTTCTAATCTTTGGAATAATATTACTTTTTATTTCAGGAATATGGATTATTACTAGAATCTCAATTAATCCCTTCTTTTATGCAACTTTTCCTGAGGAAGTTCGCAGATTGGCTGAATTTATCGGATTAGGTAGTCTTCTTCTGGGCATATTATCATTTGTTATTATTCTAATACATAGAGAAGAAAATATAGATGAACTGGCAGAAAGATTTAAAGCACTCGCTGAACACATATCTGAAGGTTATGTATTAAGTAATACAGAAGGAATTATTGTAGATGTAAATGAACAATTTTGTAGATTTATATCTCTTTCGCGAAAGGAAATTATAGGTTCAACTGTGCAAGAAATGACTCGTCGCTATCAAGCCGACAATGTAGAGCAGAATTGGTTATCTCGAAGTTATGGACTCAGTGGTGAATATGAAGTAGAACTGCAAATAAACAACCAAAAAAAGTATTTCTGGTTCCATGGAACACCTATATTCGATAGCAAAGGTAGGCATAAAGCAACCCTTGCAACTGTAAAAGACATTACAGAACTAAAAGTATTATCAGAAAAAGTCAGTCAATATGCAGAAGAACTCGAAAAAAGAGTAGAGGAGCAGACCCACAAACTACGCGAATCCGAAGAAAATTTAAAACAACTAATTATGACCATGAATGAGGGTTTTCTGTTGCTGGACATGCAACATAAGATTATAATGGCAAACGATTGCTTCTGCTCTATGGTAGATAAAATTAAAGAACAAGTTCTTGGACATTATATCTTTGAATTTCTGGAAAGTAATGACTTACTTCCTCTGCTCTCTCTTCTTGAAACGGAAAGAAAGGAAAGACGACGAGAAATTACTTTTTTAAGGTCAGATAAAAAAGAGATTCCTGCTCTTGTATCGGTATCCATTATTCCGAATGAGAAAATAGAAGAAACTAAATTTTCTCTCGTTATAGCAGACCTTAGCCAGCAGAAAAAAATGCAAAATGATTTAGAAGAACGAACCATTCAGTTAGAAAAACTCAATGAAGAATTAAAACAATATGGAAAAAACAAGGACACCTTCCTTTCAAATGTGAGTCATGAATTAAGAACACCAATTAGCACCATACAAGGCTATATTGAAATGATGTTGTCACAAGACTTCGGACCAATAAATCCCAATCAAGCGAACGCACTAGAAATTATGATTAGAAATGCTCAAAGATTACTGAGAATGGTAAACGAAATGATTGAATTCAGTCGAATGGAAATTAAAGGATTACAGTTAAAAAAGAAATTATTCTCTATAAAAGAACTTATTGAGGAAAATGTTGCTTTCAATAACCCAAAAATAATAGAAAAACAGATAAAAATAATTGATACCTACAAAGATAAAGAAATTTATGTCTGGGCAGACAGAGACAAGATAAGCCAGGTGATAGGAATATTACTAAATAACGCTGTAAAATTTACAGATACAGGTGGAAGTATTGAAGTTTCTACAAATGTGAACGAAAGTAATGTTTTAGAAATTTCTGTGTCAGACACAGGTATAGGAATTCCTCTGGAATATCAAGATAAAATTTTTGAAAAATTCTTCCAGATTGATAGTTCTCCAACACGAAAATACGAAGGGACAGGTATCGGATTAGCAGTTGCCAAAGGAATTATTGAAACACATAAAGGGAATATCACAGTTCATAGTGAGCCAAATAAGGGAAGTAGATTTACAATCATTCTACCCGATTGTATTTTCTATGTAGCTGAGACTGAACATATAGAAAATAATTTATTGGCTGAAAAAATACTTATAGTTGACAATGAATCTGCACTATTTAATTCTCTGATAGAAATAAATAAAGATTGGCAGGCAAAAATAGAACGAATAAAAAATGAATACGAATCAATTCGTGTCATAAATGAAACTACCCCTGACATAGTCCTTATTAATACTTACGGTCAAGATATAGAAAATATCATTTCTTTGATAAATGTGTTTGAAGAAAGACTTACATCAGAAAATATCCCAATTATTTTTATCATTGATGAATCAATTAACTTGTCTAATTCATATTTAAAATCTTTTCCAGAAAATATCTATTTTATCAAGAAGCCATTTAATATTAAACAATTATTAGAATTTTTGAATAAATTATATCTCGGCGAAGAATTAAGCAAAGTTGTAAATATAGATGGGAAAAAAGAACCTGACCGTGGAAAAATAATTGCTGTTTACGAACCCGAATCCAGTTTGAGAGAACTTATTAATTTTATGATGAATTATTATGGAATATCATGTATATTTCCTGAATCTTTTGAAAGCACTATTACCTGGATTATAAAATATTCCCTTTCAACTATTATTATTGACCTTGATGAAGTAAAAGATGAAGATTTGATAAAATTAAGTGAAATAGATAATGAAATAAATGTCCAAAAAATATATTTAGTTTCTGACAGTCAAATAAAAAAGAGATTTGAAAATAATTTTAATGGTAATTGTGTCGTGTTGAGCAAACCTTTTCTTTTTGACGATTTACTGCGTTTACTAAAATTGTCCCCAGAAAAATCCTTTATAAGAAATTGATTAAAATGGAAATAGAGAAAAATAAGTACACAAGAAGAAGTTTTATTTGTAGGTCACTGATGTATTCCGCTGTGGCTTCAAACATCAATCCAATACCCACAGACATAAAACAACCTATAGTTGTTAGTAAAATATCGGCGGATGCAAAAAACGGGAATGTATTATTTGAAGAAGGGGCAGATATTATTCGCCCCCCTGCAAGCCTGGTTAAATTAATGCTAATGTATCTGGTTGCTTTGAAAATTAATAAAAAAGAAATAAAACTTGAAGATAGTATAAAAATTAAAAGACCATTATATCCTGCTAACCATTCTGATATTTTATTATCACATGTAAAGAACTATACATTAGCCTATTTAATGGACGCCGTTGCTGTAATATCATCTAACACTTCTGCAATTGCTATAACTGAATGTCTATGGGGTTCAAAAGAAAAGTGTATTGAAGAAATGAACCTAATGGCAAAAAAATTAAAGATGAATTCAACCTGTTATGCAACTGTGAGTGGCTATCCACAAAAAAGTGGAGAGGATTTGGATAGGACAACGGCAAGAGACCTTATGCAACTTGCTATGGAATGCTGTAAAATGCCGATAATAATTTCTTGGACATCAAAGAAAAAATTCGTTTTTCAAGACGAAAAAATAGAAAGGGATAACACCAACAAGTTGATGAATGTGTATCTGGGTTGTGATGGCTTAAAGACAGGATATACAAAAGCAGCAGGATATTGTATTGTTGCAACCGCAAAGAGGTCAAATACAAGAGTCGTAAGTATAGTGTTAGGGGCTGAAAAATCTTCTATGAGATTCAAAATAGCAACTAATTTACTAGAAATCGCTTTTTCTGAAATATCATAAATCTCTTTACGAAATAATTGGACAAAAGCCATCCTCTGTATCAGGACATATTGCATAACCACCCATATTAAATAATTGAATTATTCGGAGCAACTCAGGTAAGGTTATTGACCAGTAGGGTAATAGGTAGTCTGAACTATGCCTTGAACAATTTTGTTCTCCTGACCCTAATCCAAATCCATCTTCACCCGTTATATCGCAATGATAACCCCCATAATTAAAAATCTGGATAACGCGTAGAAGTTCTCCCAGAGAAAAACTAAAATCAAGGTTTGTATCTGCCGAATGATAAATAATAATTTCTCCTTCTGTGGTTTCTCCCTCTTCAGGACAAGCATAAGTGTTAAACAACAACTTCCATGATTCAAGATAACCACCTCCTCCTGTTTGTGAATCAATAACCCGCAGTGTCCATGTTCCTTGTAAACCTTCGCCATGTAAAACACCTAAATATCCAATAGGTTTATAACTACCTGTAAATGGGGCTGTCCCGTCGACAATACCAATTTCTGCATTGTCATCAAAATTGGTATTAGATAATAATGTTCCTCCCTGAGTAGGATAGATAAGCAAGAAAACCTCAGTTCCTTGCGGTGAAACAAGTTGTATCAATACCTGTCGTAAATCATCATGAGTTAAAGAAATATTAACTATAATATCATTTAATATACCCTCATCAGGCACGGTAATATAATATAAATTTTGTGCCATATCTCTTAGTGGACTATGTGTTTCACTGCCACTTATTTCAAACCCACACGGATAAGTTGTCCCTTCTCCTTCTCCCTCCAAAATCCCTTCTATAGGAGTCCCTTCTCCTTCTAATACAACACCTTCGTTATAGCCTTCAATAAGTCCTTCCATTGTCCCTTCTATAGTCCCTTCAATTATTCCTTCGGTTGTTCCTTCCGTTATACCTTCTGTTCCTCCTTCTATAATTCCTTCCGTGATACCTTCGGAAATACCCTCCTCACTACTAACATTTAATCGGAATGGAGCAGAGATAACTGTTCCCTGTGAATCAGTTACTTGACAGCGATATAAGCCTGAATCTATCGTTTGAATACTTTTTAAACTTAACATGGGACTGTTGGTATTTAAGAGTGAAATGTATTCCTCACTGGCAAAGCCTTTAAACTGCCATTGATAATTTACCGTTCCTATATAACCAGAAATGCCAACAATAAAAGTTGTAGAAGCACCAATTTGAACCGTCCTATCAATTGGTGCAACCAGCCATACCCGCAACCCTTCCCCTTCAGAAGAACCTTCATAACTTCCTTCCATACTTCCTTCTGTTTGTCCTTCCCCTTCATTTGATGGAACAGATACATCAATACATGCAAGAAAACCATCGAAAGTTCCGCCTCCAAAACTTGTTTGATAAGTGCCAGATGTGATAGGAAGTATATTAGATGCTGTTTCCCCTACAATATACATAACATCTGAATCGGTTATATAAACAGACCTTCCTTTTTCTTCTCTATTTCCGCCATAAAAAGTGCTATATTTAAGTAGCGAACCATTAAGATTTAAGCATGAAAAAAAAGCATCCTGATTCCCTCCATAAGTGGGTTGCAATGTCCCCGGTATCACAGGGAAATCACCAGAATAAGTAAACCCTACCACATAAACACGAGAAGAACTATCCAAACCTATACTAAGAGCCGACTCCGTTTTACTACCACCTAAATACGAACTAAAAATTATCTGGTTTAATAATGGATTTAGTTTTGTAATAAAAGCATCTCTTTCTCCTCCTCCATAGGCAACTTGAAATGAAGATATGGTAACAGGAAAGTTGTTAGAAGAGGTTTCACCTGCCGCATAAACATTTCCAGAACTATCTACACATATTGCATTACATAAATCTATAAGGCTTCCCCCAAGATAAGATGAAGACAAAACAGAGCCATTACTATCAAATATTTCCATCAGAAATGAATCATAATTCCCACCAGCATAAGTAGTTTGTATTGTCCCTTGCGTAACTGGAAAACTGGTTGAAGTAGTGTATCCGCCTAAGACAATATAATTATCAAAACTTTTTATTGCCTTACAAACATCAACACCTGTTGTCCCTATATAACCACTCCATATCAAATGAAAAGATGAATCAAATTTTGTCAGAAAACCATCAATTCCTCCGCTAAATGTATTATTAAGTGATGTTATTCCTCCAATTGGAAAATCGTTTGATTGTGTCCAACCTGTTAAAATGACACTCTGTTCCGATAACAGTTCTAAATCCATGACACTATCTTCTGCACTTCCACCTATATAAGAACTGTATAAAATATTTGAACAATCAGAATTAACCTTTGTGATAAACCCATCTTTATTACCTATTTTTCCACTCTGAAATGCATTTGGAGTAATTGGAAAATCAGAGGAGGAAGTAATACCTGCAATGTATATATTTCGTTGTGAATCTATTTCAATAGATGTTGGACTATCATCACCAGAACCACCTAAAAATGTAGAAAAGATAAGGGTATTAGCAAGTGGATTCAATTTTACAATAAATACATCACCCGTAATATCTCCCCCTGAAAAGGTCGTATGAAAAGAACCACTACTAGTAGGAAAATTAAGGGATTTTGTCTCTCCCAAAAGATAGATATTTCCTGCATTATCTACCTTTACATCCATAATTCGGTCTATATCATTGCCTCCTAAATATGTCCCCGCAAGTAAGGTTGGGTCTATTAACAAGGGATAATCAGGATTATACAAATTTTCAGGAATATAAAATTTGACACCATCATTCAAATATAGATTTATTGGAATACTCTTTTGTAGCCCGTTTATCCATTGATACGCATAAGGAGAATAAAAACTTAATGTAGAGTTCTGAACTGATATTTTAATTTTGTCATCATCAATTATTGGTTTAATAGGAATCCACTTATCATAATCTAAAGATTCAAATTTGATTGATATAGCCTCAGAATTGGAACCAGGCTGAACAATAAAATCAAATTCAAAGTTTCCCTGCTTTTCATAAAGATAGAGGTCAATCCCGGGAAACAAATCCTGATAAGTAATTGCCTTAAAATGGGGGACAGTTTTAGAACAACCTACTTTGCCAATGAAATAAGCGGAATAAGAGCGAAGTGGAATAGACCCAGCAATTGATTTTGCATGTCCTCCGGGAAAATAGACTTTAACATATTGAGAAATATCTTTTACAAAAAACACCAAAGAATTTTCATAGCAAGCAACAGAAATAGAATTGCCATAAGAAAAGTAAATAACCTCCGAGTTAAATTTTCCCTCATTTGCTTCAAAAAATAGGGGAGAGGTGATAAAATCATTTCCAAAACCAAATAAAGGTAAAATGAAAATTATAAAAATGAAGAGAGTAATTAATCGGGATTTCTGCATATTCTTAATCCTTGGTCTGGCATGGTTAAATCAGGTGCGTTCCATGAACGAAAAGCGGAACGGCAACGGGCTGCCGTCCTTAAGCATGTGCCTCCACGCAGCACTCTATAAGAACCTACCGCTGGTCCTGTGGGGTCAAGGGTAGGTGAATTTTGGTAATAGTTGGCATCATATAAATCCTGACACCATTCCCAGACATTTCCATGCATATCATAAAGACCCCATGCATTTGGCTTTTTCTGTTTTACGGGATGAGTATGGTAATCGCTATTATAGAAATGCCAGCCATAATCATTTAATTGTTCAGCATCATCACCGAAGTAAAATTCAGAAATAGAACCTGCACGACACGCATACTCCCATTCCGCTTCAGAAGGCAGCCGAAATGTCCCGTTTTCTAACTTATTAATATTCTCAATAAATTGCTGGCAATCGTTCCATGATAAATTTTCTACAGGCAAGTCATTTCCTAAATTATTTGATGGATTATTTTTCATTATATTCTGCCATTGCTTTTGTGTAATTTCAGTTTGACTCATCCAGAAACCTTTGGAAATAACTACTAAATGTTGTGGATATTCTGAGGTAAATAAAGAAATATTTCCACCATATTTCTCTACTAATTCGGTTGGCGTTTTTACAGTTCCCATATAAAAAGACCCAGAAGGAATCCAGACAAAGGGGATTCCTAAAAAACTTGTTTCTGTTCCGGGAGAAGGTTCATTCCCATTGCCGGGCTGAAATCCATCCTCACTGGTTATATCAATATGATATGACCCTGATTTGTAGAATTGGACTACGCGTATTACCTCTTCAAAGGAAATTATCCAATCTTGCGGATTAAAATCAGCACTATGAGGAGAGCATGAATTATCACCTATTCCCAGAGCATAACCATCAAAGGAAGTATAATTACAATGATATGAGCCAAAATTATATATTTGAATTAGTCGTAGTAGTTCGGGTAATAGAATAACAAATCGAGGCTCTTCATAGTCAGAGGAATGATACTGTGCATTGCTGGAAAAGGCAAGAATAAAATAAATGATTAAAAAAAATCGCACTTTTTTATACATATTTCAAATACTGCACTAATAAAAAATGTGACCTGAACAACTTGTTCAAGTCACATTTTTTTGTCATATTCAAATATTATTTACCACAAATCTATAGAACCACTTGTCCAAGGTAATGGGTCAGAGTAGTCTTGAGCACCGCGATATAATAACTTGCTCGGACCATTCCAATAGAAACTTTTACCAACAATATTATGTCCTAATACACTTAAACCTACATAACCACCTGCATCTATACCACCAGTAACTTCAATACTTGCTGGAGATGGGAATACATGTATATTTGAAGTAAGATATGGCTTTCCAAAAACTTCTGCTTCTGCGGATTCATAAAGCGTCAATTCAAGAATGGCTTTAATATATGCCTGTGCAGTGCCACCAATGTCAATGTTCCACGCAAGAGGATGTCCATCAAATGTAAAGTTAAATAAATCGGCACCGGAATTATCCCACTTTTCCTCTTGATATATTGCTTTTAATGTAAATGTATCTTTAATATCAAAACCAGATTTTACACTTGTATCGCCTGTCATTTGTCCAAATAAGCCAAACGGGAATCGAAGGGTTACTCTACCATAAATGGGCACAGGACCTATATTGGCTACAAAGGGATGAACAATAGGCGGGATAATATCCCATTCCTGAGAGATAGGCGTTTGATTATCTAAAGCAACCTTCAAATCAAGAGTCAATGTAATAGTTCCAGAAGCAGTAAAATTAAAACTGTTTAACTGAAAAGCCTTATAATCCGCAGTAATTGCAACCTGAGGTGTGCAATCCAATATTCCTTTATCAACGGTAACTAAAATACCATTTCCACGATAAATTTCTTTGCCACTAAAATTAACAATAGTTGCCTTTGCATCTTTGGGAAGAGCACCTGCTTTTACAAAATCATTCACATCAAATTTTACACTTGCAACTAACATTCCATCTTGAACAGCATCTTCCAATGAGGCAGGCTCTGTTACCGCTACCAATTCAGTTCCTTTTTGTCCTACTGCTGTTACTTTTCTCAGATAACCTGTATCTCCATATTGTCCAACAATAATATCCCCAGTTGTTATTGGGACAGATTCCTGTGAACTCAAAGTAACTCTATCAGATGTGACAGAAGATACAGATACACCAGGCAATTGGTCAACAATAACAACACCATCTCTTATCACCCCATTATCTGGACAACCTGCAAGAAATAGTGCACTTATTACTCCAACCATCAACATCAAAAATTTTCTCATATCAATTCTCCTTTTAATAGTTTTTTTTAAATAAACCATTAATAATATTACTATACGCTAAAAAATTATAAAAGTCAAGTAAAATTTATACTGTCTCTTAATTTTTTAATGGCTGTTTTGTATGAAGAATTAATAAACACATAAGAACCTGCAACTAAAACATTTGCACCGGCTTTAACAACCTCAGGTGCCGTGCATTCATCAATTCCACCATCAACTTCCAAGTCCCTGTTCCCAATCATAGCACGAATAGCCTTAATTTTCCGCAGCATATCAGGAATAAATTTTTGTCCTCCAAAACCGGGATTCACAGTCATAACAAGAACCATATCTATATCTTCTGCCAGAAACTCAATCCGACTCTCAGGTGTTGCAGGGTTAAGAACAATCCCTGCCTTACAGCCTATATCTTTAATATGCTGTATAAGTCTATGTGCATGATTTGTTGCTTCAATGTGAACCGTTATAATATCCGCTCCTGCGTCGGCAAATGTTTCTATATATTCGTCAGGATTATCTATCATAAGATGAACATCCATTGGCACAGAGCAATAACGGCGTAATGCAGCAACAATAGGAGGTCCTATTGTGATATTAGGAACAAAGTGTCCATCCATTACATCAAAGTGAATATAGTCCGCCCCTGAATCAATCAATTGTGTAATTTCTTCTCCCATTTTACTAAAGTCGCATGATAAAACTGAAGGAGAAATTTTGACTTTTAATTTTTCTTTTATACTTGTATCCATGTTTGTTAAACCTCCAAATCAAGTTAATATTAGTTGCTTACTCGTTATATGTTATTTCTGGCTGCAACAAACGAGGGGAATTTCCACCTTCTATTTCAAAAGATGCAACCTTTACATTGTCAATAAAAATTTCCACAAATGCCTTGCTTATGTAGGTAACTTTTATATTTATAGGCGTTCCACGAACATATCTTATTTGAGAAAGAGTATCATATAATCTTGGTTTATACCATACCGTATCACGGTTTCCATGTCTATCTACAAGTTCTACTCTAACCTCCTTCGCTGCCCAATCTTCGTTCATCGTGTATGTTACCTCTGCTTGATAGCGAGCATCAGGTAAAGGAGTGTTTCCAGAATTTTTTACTGTATAAATAACCATTTGTCCACGAACAATAGGTGTATCAGGCGCAGGGTCTTGCTCCAAAATAATATCAGGTGGAGATTCTGGTGAATCAATTACATTTGGAACTAATTTCACATCAAACGGCTTTAATAATTCCTCTGCTTCCTGAATTGTTTTACCTATAACACTGGGCATAATTAATGTCTCAACTTGTGCACCTGCACTAATAAGTAAATTAATAAGAGTCCCTTGCGTTACCTCTGTATCAGGAGGTGGGTCTTGAGAAATAACTGTTTCCGATGGTTCATCACGAGTAATGCGGGCAATATTTCCCAATTTAAATCTACTATTAGATTCAATTATTTTTTGAGCCTCTTCAAGTGTCTTACCCGTTAAATCTGGAACTTTCTCATTTTGGGGTCCAGCACTTACAACCGGGAAAACCTTCCTTCCCAACCTTACAACCTTACCTGCTTCTGGCTTTTGACTTATTACATAATATTTAGGAATAGAATCATGCACCACAGGTATATATGGTCCCAATTCAAGACCTACTTCAAAAAGTTTTTTTGACGCTTCCATCACGGGAATATCTGTAATTTTTGGGACAGTCACATATTTCCCTCCACTTAGTGCCTGAGTATATACATAATAACCTGTACCTGCCATTATTCCTACAAATACAAGCAAGGCTAATGACCATTGTATTAGCCATAAGAATAAATTAAAAAAATATAGAATAGTATAAACTATGGCTTTTGAAATATTGACAAGAAAAAGCCATCCCAGAGATTTTTTAGGGGCAGGGTCTGGTACTGTCCTGTTTGAATTTTCCACTGGTTAAGTAACTCCGGAGCATCTATTAATATTACTTTTTTCTCATTAATAAACTCATTAACAACCTGAACGGTTTCATCTTCTGTAAAAGTACATACAGAATATACTACAATTCCACCCTTTTTACATACTCGATATGCTTCAAAAAGAATGGATTCTTGTAATTTAGCAAGTCGCGTAACCGCGTCTTTCTTAATATTATATTTTATATCTGGATTTTTTCTCAATGTTCCTAAACCTGAACATGGAGCGTCTACTAAAACTCGGTCAAAAATTTCATCAGAAAAGGGTAAAGATGTGCCACTTGAACAAAGAGGATAAATACTATCACATTTGAGCCTTTGAATGTTTTCATATATTCGTTGTATCCGACCAGGATTAATCTCTACAGAAAATATTTTTGTCTGATTTTGTGCAATCTCTGCAATATGGGTAGCCTTTGTTCCAGGTGCAGAACAAATATCCAAAATAGTCTCACCTTTTTGAGGATTTAACGCGTATGCAATAAGCATTGAGGCTGGGTCCTGTATAGTGTATAATCCCTGTCTCATTAAAGGACAATCAGATAATAGATAGGTCGAATTTAATGACAATTCCTCAGGAATAGGTGTGAGGTGTTGGGTTTCTATCCCAATTTTTTTCAATCTCTTTTCTAAATTGTCTCGCGTTATAAGAGTGGTATTGGTGCGTATAGATAGATAAGGCACTTCAGATATAGAAATTGCAAACTCTTCTACTTTAGATTCACCAAATCTTTTTGCAAACTCATTGAGAATCCAATCAGGAATAGAATAGCGAATAGATAAATAATTAAAAAGATTGTCCTCCTTAGAAGGTAAGGAAATATCTTCAAAATTTTCAGGAAGTTTACGAAGTATTGCATTCACCATTCTGGCTAATCCTGCATGTGTAAATATATGAGCAAGGTCTACCGATGTATGAACCGCAGCAGGAATAGTTACCGTATCACAAAAATAATATTGGAATACTGCCATTCTTAAAATATAAATAATGGCTCGTGGAAGTGTTTCAAGTGGATAATCAAGATATTTAGAAAGAATATAATCGAGAAGATTAAGGTTTCGAACTGTTCCATAAACAAGATGTGCAAAAAAACGGCGACCTCGTGTGCTATAACTTTTTCGTTTAAGAGTTCTCGATATACACTCATCTATCGGTAATTTGCTTGATTCCCATCGAAGTAAGGTATTTATCGCACCAATACGAACCATATCCACATTTTTAGTTTTAGCCATCTTCTAAAAAGTCCTCAAAAACTTCACCTATACACATAGGTTTACCATTTATATATTCTTTGAATGGCAAAGGTTTCCTGTTCGGTGCTTGTAGGGTACAAATTCCAATCAATCCTTTCCCAGTTTTTACGATACATTTATCTTTTAGAATATCCACAATAGTCCCCGGTTTTTTATCTTCATAAACATTATCTTCAATATCCAATAATTCTGTTTTGTGTATTCTTATTATCTCATCTTTGAATTTTGTAAATGAGATTGGCCACGGTAAACATCCACGAACACAATTGTGTATCTTTAATGCAGTCCAATCCCAGTGAATTATACCGTGTTCCTTCCCTATAAGATGACAATAGGTAGCCTTTGAATTATCCTGTGGCGTAAAAATAGCCTTACCTTTTTCAATAAGCCCAATGGCTTCTATCAGTAAATCTGCTCCCATAATTGATAATCTGCGAGAAAGTTCCTCAGCATTTTCATTAATATCTATATTTGTTTGTCTTTGCAATAAAATATCCCCCGCATCCATTTCCATAGATATTTTGATTATACTTACACCTGTCTCAGTGTCTCCTTCTAATATTGCAGTTTGAATAGGGGAAGGACCTCTCCACCTCGGAAGAAGGCTCGGATGCAAATTTATGATATATCCCAGAGACGGTAGTCTCAATAAATCTTCCTTCAAAAAACGACCATACGCAACAACGACTCCTAAGTCCGGTCGAAGTTCTTCAAACATTTTCAAAGAATGAGGGTCATTGACCTTTTCAGGCTGGAAAACAGGGAGACCTAACCTTTCCGCTTCTAATTTAACAGGCGGTGGAGTAAGCCGTAGGTGTCTACCACTGGGTCTATCAGGCTGACATACAACACCTACAATCGAATAATGCCCATGAATTTTTTGCAAAGATGGAATTGCAATTTCCGGTGTGCCAAAAAAAAGTATCTTCACTAATCTATTATTCCCGGAATCTCGATACCGCCTGCTACCTCCTTCATCTTTTCTTTTGCAATGGACTTTACTTTCTCAGAAGTTATATTAAAAGCAGACAATACGAGTGCTTCTATTAAAGATTTATCGTTCATCCCTTCCGCAAACAGTTCATCAGAAAGAGATATACTTATAATCTCAAATTTCCCATTCATTTTTACTTTTACCAGCCCTCCACCTGCTTCACCTTCAATTTCTAATCTGGCTAATTCTTCCTTTACAACCTCAATCTTCTGTTTAATTTGCATTGCCTCTTTTAGCAACCCACCCAACTGTGAAAAATCTTTAAAATTAAACATCTTACTTTCTATATCTCCTCTTTAAAATAATATTCTATCTAAAATCAATGTGATAAATCAAAGTTAATATGAAAAAACATTACAGAAATTTAAAGTTCTGAAAAAGATTATTAATTTTCGTAATATACAAGTCGCAATCTTTTACATTGTAGTCTACTAATAATTTATCTTCAATCATTTCCCCACAAGGAAAGAAAAATCTTTTTAGTATAAAAAATAGTTCTTAAATAACAATTCAAGACATCTGAAAAATTAAATTAGTTGATACAAA
>DAOOVZ010000011.1:0-30604 GCA_035370665.1 Candidatus Hydrogenedens sp. | reverse complement strand
TGCGGAGTCTATTCTTGGCTTAAAACAATCACATGCAGATACAATCTTTGCAGATGGAACCTGAGATATAGTTTTGATTAAGTCATGGGCACGACCACCAACACCAATAACGCCGATAATTACCTGTTCGGAAGGAGGTGTCCCCTGTGCACCCAGAACAGAAGATTTGACTATTAGTGGACTTGCTACGGCTAATTTTAAAAAACTGCGTCTTTTCATATTTATATTCCTTTTATATCATTTGATTTTTATTGGAATTATATAATAAATTACACCTTTTATAGGCAAATAAACAAATTTACTTTTCAAGTTTTACAGTTAACCGACCGTGATATGCCGTCTCTGCCCATACTTTTACAACCTCAGGGATAGTTATCTCTTGTGGCTCTTTTGTTTCTCCTGACAATCTGCCAACGAGTTCAAACACAAAAGAACCATAAGCAGGACCCACTTTTTGCCATTCTGCAATTAGTAAATACCACTCATCTCTTATATGATTTATATTCACACGCCATTTATTTGTATCATCTACCCTTATTTCAGGGGAAATTTGTCCTTTTATTCGAAGTAGGAAATTAATTTCCTTAAATGTTCCTCCCTTTGCTGGTGGCATAATTTGAAACTGTAATAGTGGAATTGTATCAACATTGAGGTTCTCTGTTTGTAGAATATTTGAAATCTTTACTTTGACCTGGCTTCTTTGAGTATATAGGAAAGGCTTTCCAGGCACTGATTTTATTCTTTCTCTTGCTTTTGCTGCGTAAACGGAGATTTCCCCACCATTATCCAGATGAAATTCAGGCACAATTACTATGGCAAATTCAGGTGAAAGTATCCGAATTGAAGGTGAGCGGCGAGAGCCAAACCAAAATTGGGTATCATTAGTAAAATTCCTTCCCTGAACAAACACAAGAGAGCCCCCTTCCGCAGCCGCTTCCGCAGGGTTTATCCGAGTGATAACTTGCTTTCCGAAAGTAGGAGTGGGATAGATGTCTGCACCATCCCAGATACTGTCTCCATTGCTATCTGGACAAGTTGGGTCTGTTTCGTCTTCATCCCATAAACCGTTACGGTTTCGGTCCTCTTTCCCATCGGGGATTCCGTCTTCATCACTATCTTTCACATAAGGATTTGTCTCTCCTTCGTCTACAATACCGTTTCGATTTCGGTCTTCTAACATATCTTGCAGTCCATCTCCGTCTGTGTCTATATATTGAGTCCTTGAATAACTCAGCCACTGAAACAGTTGCATTGCAAATGTCTTGTTCACTGGGTCGGACAACTTTGCAGAACTTAGAGGTGTTCGTGCAGACAAAATAGATATTTTCCCATAATCATAATCCCTTGCAATAAAAGACACCTGTTTAATAGTTGGTGAAGTGTTTTGATTTGCTGGATTAGAAGTAGCATTAGTTTTAGATACGGATTTAAGAGTCCCACCTCCTATTATTGGAATCTCTTTCACATTTGAGTTTATCATAGTTTCTGTATCAATAGGGATAACACCGTCTACACGCTGTTTTGGGTCATAAGATATGCCAATTGGAGAAAGCCAATAATTGAACAGAGTTGGGTCGCCTTCACGCCAATAATCACCCAACATAAGGACATTTCCCCCTCCGGATATATAGTCCAATAAATCTTTAACACTAACTATTCCCATTGCAATTGCCCTTGCTTCAACAATAACAATGCCATAATAAGAAAGGTCATTCCCTCCAATAGGTTCAGATATTTCTTCCATTGAGAAATAGAAAGGTGTTTCTGCCAGCAAATCTCCAAAATGCTTCAGTTCGCGTGGGTCTTTTTCACTACGGAATGATTCTGTTATAGTTTGAGCCCATACAAAAAGGATTCTACGGGGGTCTTTTATGTTTTTGATAACCCGCGCACGAATATATTTGCCTGAAGGCATGATGATATTATCAACAAGTTCATTATTAACAATAGGGTCAACTCGTAGCCATACTGAGATGCTATTTTCTACCCATGAATAAGGGAGTAAACCGAGATAGAGAAGGTCGTTATCCAGATGTTTATCTCGATACCATATCAACCATTCTGCAGGTTCTCCGACAAAAGATACATCCCAATCAATAATTGCAGGATGCGACTTACCCAATAATAGTCCCTGCACATCTTTACCTGCCCGTTCACCCTGAAATTGAACCTCTTCAACAAACATTTCTTTATTCATGTTTATGTCTGAATTGCAAGGATAATCTAAAAGGTCTGGAAAAGCGTTAAATACCCAACCGGAGTTTGTATGAAACCATTTTTCAACTGTTTTTTTGTTAAGGTCTAAACGGTATAACTTACCAGCGCTACCTACAAGTAGTGAAGTATCGGAATACCATTCAAGATAGGTTATACGCTCTTCTAATTTTTCAATCCACGACTTTTGTAAAGGTTCCCCAACTATCTCAATGCGATTACTATAAGCAACAGCCATTATTTCTTTAGATGGATGAATTGCTGTCTGCCAATCCTGTTCAATTTCACTGAACGAATATTCCAGTTTCTTTTCCCAGCCATTTACAGAATCCCATATTGCATATACTAAATATCCAAAACCCTCCTCCATTGATGTTGTTTTTATCCAGAAACCTTTATTAGTGGGGTAAACATTATCTTCTTTTATTGTTCCTTCACCAAATAGCGACATAGGTTCTGTCGTTATAGACATAATTTTCATATCAAACACATATACCTCGCTATTTCTTCCTTTTTGCAACTCTCCTAATGCAGAAGAAGCAATTATAATCAGGTAATCATCTTGAAATGGAAGTATATCAGTGATAGTGCATTCCTTCTCCAAATCATTTATTAACAGAGTGCGACTCATTTTTAAGTATTCATCTACAATACAAAACTGGGGAGGTCTAAAGAGATTTGATTTTACTGCTACCCACATACCATTTTCATTTAATGGACAAACTTTATCCGCAGCAAACGGTAAAGGAACTTCAATCTGGGGAGTCTGCAAAAAATTATCATTGTCAAAAGTAAAGAAGAGTGCCCTTCCTAATGAGAGATTCCCTGTTTCCTTCTTCTCAAATATTGCATAATGAGGGAAATCTATTCCTGGCTTCTTACAAGGGAGTATTTTAACTATTTCCCAATTTGACTGTGTGATTAGAAAACGAACATCTTTGACTCTCCCATCTTTTCCAAACACAGTATAATAGATACCTTCATCCTGTATTTTTCCATCTACCTCTGGAATCGTGGCTGTAAACAATACAGTAAAAACATCATTGTTATTATTTGCTGAGAAATAATCTACTATCCTGTTTCCAGGAATAACGCTCATGGAACGGCTTTTGAATACTTGCTCACTGTCAGGACAAAAAACTTCACCACAGAGACGAACTGTCTCATTAAGATTCGTTTTTGTAGCACTTAATAAAAATATATTTTCTGCTTCCACTACTATTGGTAATAGCAGAACAATTTTTATTAGAATGAAAATAATATTTTTGTTAATAGACATATTCTTATCTCATTTTAGACTATTATTAAAATATAAACACTTTATACAAATAAAACAAAATGACAGAAATGGAAAACAAACCCAAACACCCGGATTGGAAACAACTACAGGAACTTTTGAAGGAGTGTTCAAACTCTGAAATTGATTCCTTACCTGTGGATACCAACTCCTCTTGTAGTGAAGATGAAACATGGATTCAAAATAATCATCATGAGGAAAATACAGATAAGCTTTTGGATAAGATTAAAAAATTAGAGGGGATCATTCAAAAGCAGAATCAGATTATTAAGGCGAAGGATATATACATACATATTTTAGAACAGAAGTTAATAGAATTTGAAGCAAAACAATCTAACACGCAGAATACTATTCATGCACACATTGAAGAACTTTCCAATCCTGATAACGAAACAGAAAAACCTTTACAGAAAATTGCTAATTTAAGTTTACATATACAAAATTTACAGGAGCAAATCAAACTTATAAAGAAAAACAGAAAGATTTAGCAAGAATAGATATATCCTAATCACTCTTTCTTCATATCAAAATGGCTTTATACTATTCTTATCCTCTTGAAGAATATACCCATCCCTTTGTCTTGCACCAAATAGGTTTATCTGGTTGCCTCCAAATTCAATTGTAATACCGCCATAATAATCGGTTCGCCATAGAGGTATGTGAAATTGATTCAGCAACTCTTTTGTTTCCTTTCGCACTCCCCAATTGCGAGTATACCCATTAACAGAAGCCACAGCAACTTTTGGATGTGTTATTTCAAGCATGTCTCGATTTATCGAATTTTTCAAACCGTGATGAGGAATTTTTAATACTGCTGCTGAAGAGTCTTTAACATTAAGTTCCCGACGCGCCAAATCGCATGGAAAATCACCTGTAAGTAAGATAGAAAAATCGTTGTATGAAAATTTTATAACGAGTGAATTTGGGTTTGTCTCAGTATAATAAGTTCTACCTGCGTAAATTACATTTAACCTTGCTTTCTTCAAGTCTATCTGTTGTCCATCTTTTACTTGCATGACAACAGTATGTTTTAAGCCTACTTTCTTTAACATTTCCTCTCCCAATGTAGAATTGTTAAACCCTTCTCCGTATATAAAATTTTTAGTTTTTATATTTTCCAGAACAGGAAAGATACCGCCAATATGGTCTTCGTCCGCGTGAGATACAATGATATACTCTAATAGAGAAATACCTTTACTTCGTAAGAAAGGGACTACTGTAAAATTGCCCATCTTTTCTGTTCCACCATCAATTAGAATATTTTCACCTTCTGGGGTTGCAATTACAATAGCGTCTCCGTGTCCAACATCAAGAATATACACATGCCCTTCTTGTTTGAAAAATGGACTGAACCCAACAAAAATTAAAATTACACATCCTGCTAGCAGCAGATATAAATCTCTCCGTTTCCACGAATGTAGATATTGATATAGAAAATAGCAAACGAGGCAATACAAAGTTATAGTTGCAATTGAAGGTCGAGGCAATGGGAATATAATCTCAGAAAGGGAACCAAAAAATGCACATATCCATTGAATAAGGAGTAGAAACAATCCACCTGAATAGAAAAAGATAATAGAGATATAAGGTATAAATATTATTGCTAATCCACAAATACTAATCATCAAATAAAAGCCAATCAATGGGACAACCAGCATATTAACAATAGGTGATAGTAAGTTCAATTGTGAATTAGTCAGAGCAAGAAGAGGAAGTAAAAGAATCTGTGCAGACAAGGAAAGAGATAGATAGGAACGAACAATCTCAGGAAGAAAACGGAAAAGTTTTGAAATGGGCTCATGAAACAATATGATGGAAGCCACACTAATAATAGACATTTGTGTTCCAATGTCCCATAAATAATCTGGACTGAGAGTGAACAGAACTATCACTGTCAAAGAGAGACAAGATAGGATGTCTTCATTCCTTTTACGGTGCATATATATTACATAAATGCTAAGCATCAATAGTGCCCTTAAGGAAGAACCATAAGCACCACTAACAAGAGTATAAAAACTACAAACAAATAAGGCAAAGATATTAGGAAATATTTTTCTTGATTTAAATAATGCCATTCCTATCATCTGGGCGAACCAGAATACCAATCCAACATGTAAACCTGATATGGATAAAATATGCACCGTGCCTGTGCGAATGAAGTTCTGCTTTTCTTCATAACTTAATTCAGTTCTGTCTCCCAACCATAATGCCTGTGCCAAATCCCTTACTGATATAGGACAGTATTGGATAAATCGTTCATAAAAATATTGCTGCAACTTAGAAGTCCAGAAAAAAGGTGAGAAGAAATATGAACTAACAATTTCCATATTTTTAGAGGTGGTATAAATCTTTGTATAAATTCTTTGAGAATGTAGGTAATCTTCATAATTCCATAGCGACGGATTTTTAGAACTTAAATAGGTAGAAGATTTGCCATATAATCGGACACGGGTGTGCCTATAAACAGGAAATCTGGCTTCTTTGCAATAGACAAGGGTTTTCCCATCTATATTTATCCATTCGTTATTATTTTTTACACGAAGAATATGAAGAACAAACTGGAGATAATTTTCTGATGGGTCAAACAAAGTATTTTCTGTTACATACCCTTCTACTTCCACATAGGTATTCGGTTGCAATTCCCTGAGCCAGAGAAAAAACTGGTCTCCTTCTCTGGGGAAGGGATTTATAAAGTAGGCAATAGAACCTACAGAGAAGAAAAGAATGGTAATCTGTATCTTTTCAAGATATTTAAATCTCTTGTTTAAAAAAAATACATAAATTGCAAAAGCAAACAGCAAAGGGGAAAGATAGCAAACCATACCTTGCATTCTTGCTACTACTATCCCCAGTGTCAATCCTACTGCTGCAACTACCCAATGGCGATTTAATAGCATTTTTAAATATTAACTTTAAATAAAGATTATCCCTTGTTTATGCCGTCTTGTCTATTTTTCAGAAAGCAGGTAACCTAAAACTTCAAAAGGTTTTATGCCTATTTCCCTTCAGCAATTTGTTTTTCCGCAGTTGCAATAACTTTATCCAACCGAATCGGTATTCCTCCCTGCCGTTTACTTTCATCAGCAGATTCCATAAATGCAAAGATTTCTATAGTTTCTTCCGGACTTACCGGTGGAACACCAGTCATAAAAAATTTAACGACTTCTCTGGCTAATGGTGCATAATCGCTTTCTTCTTCCTGATATGCAGTTCCCTTTTCACCAAAGGCTATTACTTGATGAGGTAGAGTCCCCTTCCTTAGCCCGACAAGCACACCTACTCGACCATTCTTCCAGACACCTGTTACTACATCTGTATCAGGAGTGTTGACGCGTGAGACTGTTTCACAGCCCTTCCCTAATACTGTAAATAGTGCCTCCGTAGGATGAACACCATACCAGAACAAATCAGGATGATGTGGTTCTATGTGGCAAGGGCCATAAGAAATAACTGTATTCACCGCTCCAATATCCTGCCTCAGTAGTTTAGCCATACCTGTATAAAAACGGTAAGACGAACTTGAAAACCAGGGGACATTATTCTCTTTTGCTAACTTTGCAATTTTAAGAGCATCAACCAGTGAACCTGCTAATGGCTTATCAATAAACACCCGCTTCTTCGCCTGGAATACAGGCTTGACCTGTTCAAGATGGACTCTGCCATCTACACTCGTCAGCATTACTGCTTCAACCCGCGAACAAAGTTCCTCTATTGTATCTACAATCTCTACACCAAATTCTTCTTTTAACTGCCTTGTATAACCATCCACGCGTGAATAGCTCGATTCAATATCTGGACTTCCGCCCTTGTATCCTGCTATCACAGTCGCTCCTGGTATATGGTTAGGATTTTTAGGGTCATTAAACAGTTCCGTAAAAGCGATAACATGTGAGGTGTCTAACCCAATCAATCCAATCCTCAATTCTGGTTCTTTGGTTTGCGATTCAGTTCCTGAAACATTTCCTGTGTCTGCACTTTGTGCAACTATCGTAAAAGATACGGTTAGAATAATAGATAGAATAAGAAAGTGCCCTTTCATCTTCTAATTCCTTAACTTTTGTGTTATGATTTAAACCTTAACCTTATAATAGTAATTATTCATCTATCCCGCAGTCAAACAGACAATATAAGACATCTAAAAAAATAAAAATTTAATTTACTATGGCAATTACCACAAAAAAAATAGAATGGTAGAAAAAGTATTTTTACTCATTTTGTTACACTACAACAATTCTTTTGTTTTCCTGTATACAATATAATTTTATCTCCCATCTCCAATATGCAATGATATAATTAAACACAAATAATTTAAATAGTTATTTCTATAAATGATGGAATGAGAATGCTTAATATAGTTATTTTATTAACTTTACTTTGTTCTGGGGATATGGCATCAAATCAGGATACCTTCAAGCAGTTGAAAACCGAGCATGCAATAATCTTCTATACTGAAGCAGAGAGAAAAGAGGCAGAACTTTCGGGAAAAGTTGTAGAGTCGGCATGGACAGAATTTTCACAATACCTGCCAATAATGAATACAGAACCAGTGCAGGTCTGGATTGTCCGTAAATCGGAAGATTTTGTATCTATGTCGTATGGTCGTTCTCCATTCTTTTTTGGTGGTGTAGCAAGACCAGGCTCTGGAATAATTATTGTAAAGGCATCCCGTTTGCGTTCGTGGGGCGAGGATTTTGCGGGGACAATACGCCATGAACTTGTCCATGTGTTTTTAAGCCGTGCTGGACTGGATGACCGACTTCCCTTGTGGTTTAACGAAGGTCTTGCAATGTTTCTTGCCAATGAATATTATTGGAGCACTGGACTTCGCATGTCGCAAATCGTGCTGACCTATCGTTTGATTGAATATCGCAACTTAGACCGCGAACTTATGCTTACTACTTCACCAGATACCACTGGTAATGCCTATACTCAATCTTTATCCATGGTCCAATACCTGTGGAAACAATTAGGCAAGGAAAAATTCTGGGAAATGATAAAAAGTTGTAAAGAAAAAAGTTTTGTTGAATCGTTGCGAGAAGTTGGTGGGATAAGTCTGGACGAGTTCTGGAATGGTTATACCAGGTCTTTATGGATTATTACACTTATCAGCACTTTTGCAACAGGTTCTATCTTTACCCCAATTGCCGTTCTTGCAGTAATAGTATTTTTGTGGATATGGCGGAGAAATCACAAAAAGTTGAAGGCATGGGAGGAAGAAGAGGAGGAAGACGAGAGATTAGGAATACATACAATTCCCTGGGAACATCTAACTCAGGAACCTTATGACTGGGAAATAGATGATGATGACGAATAGCCTCTTAATTACTGCCCGCTATAATAAATCCAACCGCAAATATTGAAAAGGGTGTTATAATAAAATATTACTTGAAACTCGTACTCTTATTAGGAATTTCAAGTTCATCTACTTGCAATGGAAAATTTGACTCTTACTAAATATTCATTAAACAAAAATGAAGGAAAAAAGATGAATATAAGAATTGGAATTATAATTTTATCTCTTTTATGTGTATCGCTAATGGCAATAGGTGAAGAGGCATGGATGGTTGGTGTTGCAGTTAGTGATATTACACCCCCTACAGGTATCTGGTTAGCGGGATATGCTATGCGTGAACATCCCGCAGACGGTGTGATTCATTCCCTATGGGTTAAAGCCATGGCAATACAAGACGCACAAAAGAAAACGGTTGTAATTATAAGCAGTGATATTCTTGGCTTTCCTGCGGAATTATCGCAAAAAATCAAACGAAGTATAAAGGATAAAAAGGGGATAGAACCTGCTGATATTATCTTGAACTCGTCACATACACATTCCGGTCCCGTTATTTATAAATCTCTCCTATCTCTCTATCCGATTGAAGAAGGTTCAGAGGCGATGAATATGATTAAAGATTACACAAACGAACTTGAAAATAAGGTTGTAGATACAATTGTCAATGCAATTGACAATATTGAACCTGCAAAGTTATATCGCGGAAATGGGATAGTGCGTTTTGCCGTGAATCGTAGAAACAATAATGAATCCAAAATAGAGGATACTTATGATTTGAAAGGACCGATAGACCATACTGTTACTATCATTGTTTCAAAGAATGCTCAAGATGGAAGCGTTCAGGCGATTGTGTTTGGCTATGCCTGTCATGCTACGACATTGTCAGGATATCAATGGTGCGGTGATTACCCCGGCTTTGCACAGATAGAATTAGAAAAGATTTATCCAGCCACAAAAGCCCTTTTCGTTGCAGGCTGTGGTGCTGATATTAATCCGCTACCACGAAGGACAGTAGCATTAGCACAACAATATGGCAAAGAACTTGCCTGTGCAGTTGTCCGTGCAATGGAAGATACCCTTCAAGAACTAAAGCCCTCAATCAAAACATGTTTAGAGACCGTAGATTTGCCATTAGAAACACCCATTACAAAAGAAGAACTCATGCAAATATACAAAGACAATAATAGAGAAGGTTATATTCGTCGTTCTGCAAATGATATGCTCAAAGATTTAGAACAGGGTATACCTCTTCCGACCTCTTATCCCTATCCAATACAGGTTTGGAATATCGGCGGACTGCCAATGATTGTGTTAGGAGGAGAAGTAGTTGTAGATTATGCGATTAGAATCAAACAAGAAGTGGCAAACAAGGCTATGGTGTTAGGTTATTCAAATGACCTTATGAGTTATATCCCATCTGCTCGAATAATCAAGGAGGGAGGCTACGAAGGTGATACATCGCAATTAGAATACAAAATGCCTGCCAAATGGAAAGAAGAAATAGAAGAACTAATTATAAACACAATAGCACGCCTCTGGAATCAGATTAAATAATAACTACCCACTAATTAAGTAATATGTAGATAAATCTGAAAATCATTACTGGCAGATAAAATTTAAACAGAAATTATTAGTTCTTGTAATAGACAATACATACTGCGAAAAGGTGCAGACTAAGTATGACAAAAAAATTCCTCTTCTGAGAAAGGGTGGCAGGCGTAGCCTGAGAAGGTAGTCTCTAAAAATATTTAGAATAAGAGAAAACCCTGTCCCTGCTGGACACCCCTCTCCTAGAGGGGAATTTTAAAACTGCAAAGTACGGAACTAATGTTCAAAAAAGTTTTTTTGTTATAACTGAACCATGCCCTTCTGGCAAAACTTATTATCTCAAATAACGATAGAAAAGACACCACGACCGCTATAACTTTGGTATGCGTTTACAGCCTCGCTGTATGTATTTATGATTATGACAATTTTATGAGTTGATTATTTCTTCTGAGATGGGGATTTCTGTCTCTAATTTTTCTCCTGAATTTATCATCTCTTCCCAGGTAACAGTTTTATTCTGATAGGCAGACATTCTCCCAAGAATACAGGTCAAGACACTGTTGGCAGATTCTTCCAGATTGTTTAAGTATTTCCCAGATTTAATTGAGTTGTAAAAATCTTTTATATTGTTCACTGCACCTTTTTCATAAATATCGGAACTCTGTCCCCCCTGCCAGGTGTCTGACTTACCTTCAATTGTAACTATGCCTCCGTAATGTGTGTCTGCCGTTCCTAATGAACCATAAAGTCGCATACATATATCATCGTATCCATAAGTGAATTGTCCGCTACTAAAATCAACAATGACATCTTTGGGATAATTAAACTGAACGCAAAAATGGTCCCAGCAATCGCCCAAATCAGTGCGTGCTTTTCTTCCACCAGTCCCTGTGGCTTTTAATGGATTGGATTGTAGATACCAATTTGCGACATCAAGAACATGTATGTTTTGTTCAACGATTATATCGCCGGAAAGGATTTTATCGAATGCCCAATTTTTCAGGCGTGCTCCCGGTTCATTGGGTTCTGCTTGTTTACCTAACCTGCTGCAATAATAGTAAAACTGTCCAATAACAGGGTCGCCAATCATTCCCTCATGTATTCGCTTTGCACATTCTTTAAATAAATCATAATTGCGAGTTTGAAAATCAACAAGCAAATTTAATTTGCCGTTGTATTTTTTTGAAATATCAATCAAGGATAAACAGCCATTAACATCTACGGCAATGGGCTTTGCCAGATATACATGCTTTCCTTTTTCCACAGCGGAGAGAACCTGTGTTGGATGGAAATAAGGTGGACTTTCAATGGCAACGGCTTCAACATCTGTCTCAAGCAATTGTTTGTATCCATCTAAACCTACAAAGACATTTGAGGTCGGAACATTGCATTCTTCTGCAACACGCATAGCCCGTTTACGAAATACATCATGAACGGCTGTTATTTTGAAGGGTGCATTATTTTCAAACAGATGGGCTATCCAGCGGCCTCTGCCACCACAACCAATTAATCCCAACTTTATTTTTTCATTAGTCTCGCTCCCAAAAGCAATGTGTGGAGAGAGAATACTCAATGCACTTGTTGCTAATATTGTTGATTTCATAAAATCGCGTCGTGAACTATTTCCTACATTTTTCTTATCCATTTTAAATATCCTTATTTTAATATTTTACCCAAACAACTCTTGAAGGAAAGCCAAATTTTTCTTAAAATCATTTATTTTGTTCATTGTCGGAAGACCTGTCTCTAACACAAACCAACCTTTGTAGTCAATCTCTTTTATTGCCTCTGCAATGGGTTCCATCTTCACCTTACCTTTACCAAGATAAAAAGCGCCGTCCTTAAAATGTATCTGGCAGATTTTATCTTTCAGCAGTCGAATTTCCGCAGGGACATCATAGCCACTGTAAGTTGAGTTTCCGACATCATAATAGACTTTACAGGCATCGCTCCCTATCCTGTCTAATATCTCCATATTTTGCTGGGCAGACAGGGTATTCTCTAAGCCCAATATGATACCCGACTCTTTTGCTTTCGGTACACACTCTTTTAGTTTGTTTACGACTTCTGCCACATCATTATCTTTTAATTTGCCTTTATCAATTAAATCACCTTTACTGAAAAAGGCAAGAAGAATAACCTTAGCACCCAAATCTTTCGCTGCATCAATAGTATCCAAAACCCAACCTGTTGCCCGTGGTTCACTGGCTAATGGTGCATCATTGAACAAACTCATAGCAATTGATGGTATTTGAATGCCTGTTTCTTTTATCTTTGCCTTATATTGTTCTCTCAAATCCGCATTAGCAATAGCAATCTTGTCTTCAGGTTTGTCTGCGGAAATTTCTACGCCATCCAGACCTATTTGTTTTGCAATGTCCAGTGCGGCTGTTCCTTCTGTCCACATTGACCAGTCACACGCAGCAATTGGAAAACTACATTTCTTTTCCTGACCGAACATAAATGACGATGTCCCTAAAACAGGGAGAGATATTCCCGCTATCTTCATAAAATCTCTTCTTGACAAATACATTTTTATTCTCCTTCTTTTATAGTTCAGGAATTGCTATTTCACAATATTAAATAGTAATTTCTATAATTCTATATAATTGAGTCCGTAGAAAAAAACTATGTTTCAAACCAAAAGAAAGGAATAATTATGAAATGGGCAAGAGTAAGAAATGAAGATGGAGATATTTCTTATATTACTGTTGGTTTAGACAATAACTATTATGAATTGGAAGGTGAACCATTAAAAGGGATTCTAAAAATAACAGATAGAAAAATATCTCCTCAAAAATGGCTGCCTCCGGTTGAGTCGCCAGCGATATTTTGTATTGGTCTAAATTATCGCGGACATGCAAAGGAAACAAATAAACCTATTCCAGAGTATCCCGTCGTTTTCATGAAAAATCCGTCTGCATTAACAGGGCATCTTGAACCTATAAAGATTCCAGCGGTCTGCGACAATGAGGTGGATTATGAAGGTGAGTTAGTGATTATCATAAAAAAAGAGACTTTGAATGTTAAATCAGAAGAAGCCCATAAATATATCGCTGGGTTTACCATCGGCAATGATATATCTGCAAGGAAATGGCAGAATGAATTAGGAGGCGGGCAATGGGTGCGTGGAAAAAGTTTTGATACCTTCGCTCCGATAGGACCTTTTGTTTTGCCAATACAAGATTTGCAAACATGCCTTTCATTTCAAATAACAACAAGAGTAAATAACCAAATCATGCAAACGGGAAATACAACGGACATGATTTTTAATCCGTTTGAATTGGTATCTTTTTTAAGCCAGGACACAACCTTAAAAGCAGGTAGTCTTATTTTTACAGGAACTCCATCTGGTGTAGGCTGGGCTCGTTCACCAAAGATAGTTCTGAATAAAGGGGATACAGTAGAAATAGAAATTCCACCTGTTGGAATCTTAAAGAATCCAGTTGTTTAACTAAATCACTTTATTAGCAAAAAACACGCGGATTTCTGTTCATAGATGTTTTAAGAAATCCGCGTGTTTGTGTTCTACAAAGGTTAAAATTGTTTTATACTATTCTGCAATATCAAAAATACGCATGACACTAGCCAGTTCTGGAACCATTGGAGGTTCTCCCCCTTCAGGAAGATAACGAACAAATGCAACATGTCCATCCATATACAAAATATTGCTTCCGCCGGGAATATGATTAAACTTGGCTGCCTGGTCAGAAACATTGTCCCACATCACGAATATAGAACTTTGTGCTTTAGCACTTGAACCGGGATTATTGATGTCGGTAATTAAGAATCGTTCTATACCTTCTTTTAGACGATATACTGTGGTTCCGCCACCGTTCCCTAAACCTTCAGATACTTTTCGGTCATTATCAGCCTCTTTCTTAAAGCCGTTCTCATCGTTTGCAAAAAAGTAGGGCCTTAATTTATCAATCATGTCTTCTATAACTTCAATAAACTGTGCTGCGCCATCATTAATTGACGGGTCTAATGGATTTCCAATTATCTGGGCTAATGCCTGTAATGCAGCAACAGATTTTTTAGGATATTCTTTGCCACAACGGTCAAAAACATAGGTAGCATAAGTATAACTTGCATCTATTCCTTCTACACCTTCCTGACGATTGCCCTCTATTTTCCGCAACATCGTGAATTCTTTTGTTTGAGGGTCAATAAAATTATCTAATCGGTCTTTAGCGTCCGATGGACAAAAAATAATTGCAGGGTCAGTCAGATATTCAGGATAAATTGCACTAATAAGAGGACCAAATGCTATACAGGGTCGAATACCGCAACCCATCTCTACTTCTCCTGGTGGAAATTTTTCTCCCGGAGATTCATTTGCATACATTTTAAAAACGAGTCCCCATTGTTTTAAATTATTAGCACAAGAAGAACGGCGAGCAGCTTCACGAGCACGAGCCAGAGCCGGAAGTAGAATTGCCGCGAGGATGCCAATGATAGCAATAACGACTAACAATTCAATTAGTGTAAAACCAGTTCGTTTCATTTTCTTACCTCCTCACAGGTTAAAATGTTATAGTGTTAAATTGTATAATTGGTTCAACCAATTGTTATAATATAGCATAAAATAAACTTAATTGTCAACTAAAATATATGATTGGTCAAACAAATATGAATAAAGAAGAAAATAAACCAAGTTTCATTCCAACCCGTTCTAAAAAAATCGCTGACACCTTATCAAGGAAAATTGTCAACAAAGAGTATAAGCCCGGTGAAAAATTACCAACTGAGCGTGAACTTGCAGAACAATTTAAAACAACGAGACATAGTATTAGAGAAGCATTAAAAAGATTAGAAGCGTTGGGCTTAGTTAAAATTCGACAGGGTTCAGGTATTATCGTTCAGGACATTGATTTGATTGGCGGTCTGGAATTGTTTGATATAACTATTCGCGACGAAAATGGAAACATAAACTTTCCGTTAGTGAGGGATATTCTGGAATTCAGAGACAATATGGTTCGACAAATCGTTTATCTTGCTGCAAAAAATCATACTCAAGAAGAATTAGATGAACTTCGATACTTACTCCAGAAACGGAAGTCTGCAATATATAATGCAGACGAACTACAAAATATTAATCAGCGTTTTTTCCGTGTATTTTCGCAGGCAACACGCAATCAAATTTATGAACTTCTTTACAATACAATGTGGCAAGCCTTTTTAAAGATAAATGTATCAGTGGATACTTTCCTCATTGGTAAACATGAATTAGACCGGACTGCTGAACGTCTTTTAGAAGCCTTTGAGCAACGGGATGGAGAATTGGCTGAACTGCTTGTAACAAGACATCTTGAAACTATTCGCAAACAGTTTGAAATCCAATTAAAAGGTGAATCCAACCCTTCTTAATACATTTCATCCTATTTAACTCATTCTTATCTGACAAAAAGGTTTGTGAAATGTCTTTAGATAATTACTAAATTTATTATTGAGCAGAGTGATTAAATATGTTGGGTAAAATCTTTAATTTCTTTGCGTGGAGGAGTAGAAGGGATTTTAGCAGGATAGCCAAGGGGCATTAAAGCTATTAGAGCATAATCATCACTCAGTCCTACAATCTGCCTTGCTAAATCGTGGTCTAATAATCCAACAACCACTGTGCCTAATCCTAAATGATATGCGGATAAAGCAATGTTTTGAGCAAAAACGCCTATATCAAATAACATCCAATCGCCATAAGAGGTGCAAGCCTGTCCTTTATAGAAACCGGCTACTTTCTTTTTAGCACATAGGCATAAAACAACAGGTGCATCCATAATCGCTTGATGAGAAGGGTTGCTTGAAGGAACTGCTTTTTGAAGTTCCTTCTTCTTGTTCGTATCTCTAACTACTACAACTTGCCAGCACTGTGTATTTCCCCAGGATTGTGCCCACCGTCCAGACTCCAGAACAGCATTTAATAGTTCGTCTGAGACAGGCTTATCTAAATATTTTCTAATTGTTCTACGTTCTTTAATTAATTGAAGAATATCACTCATAACACTTCTCCTTTTATTAAAGGCGTTTTTTTATTTCCTATTTTCTATATTAGTTGAATACGAAAACACATCTGCGAGCCACTGCAAGAAAGTTGGTGTGCCCGGATATTGTGGTAAGTTACGCACTATATCCTCTAACTCACCACGGTCAAACCAGAATCCATGAAAGTTCGGACAGGTATCATAAACAATTTGATTACCTTCAATCATTCCAACTTTCCGCATTTTCGCACGACATCGTGGACAGTGTTTCTTTTTTTCTGGTGTTTTAAGTTCCTTAAATAGAGACTGCTCATCAAAATTGCCTTTCAGTATCCATCGCAATTCCTCTGCATCCAGCCAGATACCCAAACATTTAGGACAAAAATCTATTTCTGTCCCGTTATACTCCATTATTACCAATATTTCTTTTTTGCAATTTGGACAAAACATAAGTAACTCTATATATAATTTTTTTAAATAATATATATCTTTTCTTTTAATGAAACAAAATTGATTTTATATCACCTACACAGTGTAAAGGTCGAAAACCATACAGAGAATCATTGAGTTATAATTGAAATATCTTTTATTATATTTATACGAATAAACACACATAGAGGTTTGCAAGATGGTTAATGGTTCACTTACAGAAACAGCCTTAAATCGGCGGGATTTTTTACGAGGTCTAATTGCATCTAGATTGGTTTTTCCTAATTTACTGTTATATCAGACAGAACAAGAAGCATATAATGTCGTTCTCCTCATGTCAGATGAGCATAACCCAAAATATTCATCTGTGTATGGACATCCATATATACAGACACCTAATATGGAACGCATAGCCCGTGAAGGGGTTGTATTCGAAAATGCGTATTGCCCATCGCCATTATGTATGCCAAGCCGAAGTTCAGTTATGAGTGGTCTGTATAATCACGAAACACAATGTTATAGTAATTGCACTCTGTTCCTTGATGAATTTCCAAACTATGGACAGGTGTTATCTCAGCAAGGGGTATATACGGCTTATTTTGGGAAAGCAGATGTATATAGGAGAATTGATGCCCTGGGCTTTAACGAAATTGCGTTGGGGATAAATCGTGGAATACCAGGAGATATTTGCATAGAGCAAAAACCATTATATATACGCAAAGGTAGTTCAACAAGGAGCAAAGAATGGGGTTTAAGATGGAATGCCTGGCAAAATGATATTCGAGTTGTAGATAAAGCAATCACATGGCTAAGATACAAAGCGTCTAAAATGCAGAAAACATTTGTAGCATGTATAAATATAGAGGCACCTCATTTCCCGCATTACGCACGGCAAGAATTTTGGAATATGTATGATGAAAGTAAGGGGGACTTACCCCGTTACGGTCCAGAACAACCATCTGCTCAACATCCGTACGCAGTGGATTTGCGACGGCACTTTGAAACAGATTTGTTTCAGATAGACAATATAAAAGGACTTCGGAGAGGATATTATGCCTGTGTCTCTTATGTGGACTCTGTAATAGGACAGATTCTGGACACACTGGAAGAGACTGGACTCAAAGAACGAACTATTTTCATTTATACCTCTGACCATGGCGAAATGTTAGGCAAGTTTGGTATGTGGTGGAAATGTTCCATGTTTGAAGATTCGGCTCGTGTGCCTGTGCTTGCCTGCGGGCCGGGATTTGGTAAAGGATTACGAATCAGTGCCCCGATAACACTTTTAGATGTGCAAAGTTCACTATTCCACGCTACAAAACGCGAACGACCGGGTAATTGGAAAGGTTCTCCTTTACAGGAATTGAGGGAAAGTGATAGGGAACGATTCGTATTTGCGGAATATCATGGACACGGCACCCGGGGCAGTAGTTTTATGGTTCGCAAAGGTGTTTGGAAATTGGTCTGGAATTCCGATGCACCACATCAACTTTTCAATCTTGATGAAGACCCAGATGAACTCAATAATTTGATGAAGAACAGTTTCTCCAATTCACCAGGTATTGCTCGTGAACTTTGCGATTACCTTTATTCTATTTGCAACCCTATTGCTGAAACACAAAAAGCCGAAACTAAAATTCAAAAGCAATTAGAAAAAGCCCGAAAAATAGGGTATATTCATTAAGGGTATTGACCAATATAAATCGTATCCGATAATAATTTATTAATTGGCTTAAAACTTCTACTGGACATAGATACTATCTAAAAACGCTGATGAACAAAAAATGATGTAGACATATCTATACGCTTATTCGTCGTCGGAAATTAATCTTTGAGCGTTTAATAGTATTACAATCGGTCTGATTTTGTAGTATTATAATGGTTCTTTGTAAGATGTATGATTATAAAAATAATAAGGTTTTTAATAATGAAAAGATTTATTAAACAGCATTTACTCCTTCCAATATTTTTGATACTTCCCATTTCTATTATCTATTCGCAAACAACACAAACGCAAGTAGTGCATGAGGCAAATACTAATCCATTAGGAATACATTTATCACGACAGGTTCCCAGAGAATATACTCCAGGGACAAACATGGAGGTTGTTTTATCCATTTATTGTGATGCCCCTGACCCAAATTATCCTGTAACTGCGATTGGTTTGTATGAGATGCTACCTCCCGATTGGGTTTTTGTATCTATGCGTGGCATAACAACAGAGCCACCACCTATCGCTCCTGCACCGGGGACTGTAGGAACATTGCAATTTGCATGGATTACTCCACCTGCTTTCCCCTGCACTTTCGCTTATACTGTTCAGATTCCAGCAGGGATTACCGGAGTGAAGACAATCTCCGGACAGGTAGAATATCGAACAAATGGACCGCGATTGGTATCACCTCCTGAAATAACAGAAATAAATGGCATGGACCGCGAACCGCCTGTAATCACACTATTAGGTGATAATCCTATAATCATATATCAAGGCTCAGTATTCCAGGAACCCGGCTATAAGGCACAGGATAATGCTGATGGAGATATAACAGATCGTGTCCAAATTACGGGGAATGTGGATACAAGTCAAGTAGGAGAATATTCACTTACCTACACGGTACGAGATAATGCTGGGAACAATGCAACTGCGAATAGAACCATTCGTGTTCTGGAAAGAGAAGATACGCAAACATCTACCGGAGGAACAGTTCCAGTTAGTGGCGGTGTTATTGTTCCACCATCCGTGCCTACGACTCGTTCAACTCAACCTATTAATACATCAACAAATCAATCTCAAAATTCGTCCCAATCTTTACCCTCAACCCAACAAGAAACAGGCAAATCTTCTAAACCAGAAGAAGTGACATTTCCAGGCTCTGAAAGGACAGCGATACCATCTCAGGAAAAGGTAAATCAGACTCCTGAAGGAAAGAAAACTGACCAGTCTCCACAAGGAATAGCAAGTGGTAAGCCCTTAAAACCATTTGAAATTCCTAAAGAAATCAAAGGCGGTGTTAAACCGCCACCTTCTTTTGAAGAGAGAAAATATTCTCAAAGAATAACAGAATCGCCCGTTGCAGGAGCAAAAACTGAAGACACAGCGACTACCTCTGCCATTACTACAAAACCGCAAATAGAAACTACTGTAAAGAAAGAAGGAGAAAGCCCAACTGTAGTAGAAACGAGTAAAGAGAACACAACACCATTACAAACAGCATCAGAAAACACTTCCGTTGTGGGGACTACAACTGATACCGGTGATGGAAAACCTTCATCATCTTTTCTCTTTCAATTTGTAAATTGGTGGTCTAACAAAAGTCAGGCAGAGCGTAGAAATTTAATAGGCATGCTCGTTTTGCTTGTTTTACTCACTCTACTTTGTTTCATAACAGGTAGAACAGCATACCAGGGGCTAACTCCCCAACCCCGTAGAAAAACTAAACAAATCAATACCACAGAAAACATTTCAGAAAAATAATCAAAGATAGTAATAAATGTTCAAGTCATATAAAGAAAGAATTCCGGGAACTTCAGGCTATCTAAATGTGATGGCTATTTCTGACTATACAAAAAGAGTATAAAATCCACACTTATATAACTTCCTAATTTCTTATTGTTTCGTTCCTTTAATCTTCTTTCCTAATTCGAGGAAATTTTTTAATATTGTTTTTCCATGTTGGGTTAAAATACTTTCTGGATGAAATTGGACACCCCAGATAGGAAACTCATTATGGGTGACTGCCATGATTTCGCCTTCCTTTGTTTCGGCTATAATCTTTAATACTTTGGGACATGTTTCCCTGCGTATGATTAAAGAATGGTAACGAGTCGCTTCAAATGGTGAAGGAATATCCTTAAACAGTGGGTTGTTATTGTGGTAGATTTGACTAATTTTCCCATGCATAATACGGTCAGCACGTACAATCTCTCCACCAAAAGCATAACCGATACTCTGATGTCCAAGACATACACCTAAAATAGGATACTTATGTCCTAATTGTTTGATGACTTCAACTGATATACCTGCTTCTTGTGGTGTGCAGGGTCCAGGTGAAATGACAATATAGTCAGGATTGATTTCTTCAATCTCTGGTATGGTTATAGCATCGTTACGATGAACCTTAATGTCAGGGTGCATCTCACCTAAATATTGGAACAGGTTGTATGTAAACGAATCATAATTATCAATGATTAAAATCATGTTTCTAATCCTTTCTCAGCAAATTCAACTGCACTAAACAGTGCTTTTGCTTTATTTACAGTTTCTATAAATTCTTGTTCTGGGTCGCTGTCGTAGACAATGCCAGCACCTGATTGCAGATAGGCTACACCTTCTTTGATAATCATGGTGCGGATTAATATACATGTGTCCATATCGCCAACGAAACTGATGTAGCCTGCACCGCCAGCGTAGGGTCCGCGCCGTTCAGGTTCAAGTTCATCAATAATTTCCATAGCACGAATTTTAGGTGCACCTGAAACAGTGCCCATAGGGAAAGTTGCCGGTAGAGCATCGAAAGCATCACATTCAGGACGGAGTTCACCTTCTACTTCGGTTACGATGTGCATGACATGAGAGTATTTCTCTATAATCATAAAACGATTGGGAACAGGTTTTACACTACCAATTTTGCAGACACGGCCCAAATCGTTTCTACCCAAATCAACAAGCATGATATGTTCTGCGCACTCTTTTTCGTTGGCTATCAATTCCTTTTCGAGTGCAGCGTCTTCTTCTGGGGTATTTCCACGAGGACGGGTCCCTGCAATGGGACGGAGCAGACAACGCCGTTGTTTTACCTGCGTCATAACCTCAGGACTGGAGCCGACCAGAGATAATTCAGGGAATTGCATAAGCAACATATAAGGTGAAGGGTTGATTCGTCTTAATGCACGGTATAGGTTTATTGGACTGGCATAGACAGGTCTGGAAAACCGTTGGGACAATACTACCTGGAAGATGTCTCCTGCACAGATGTATTCTCTGGCTTTGACGACAGCATTGCAGAAATCCTCTTTGCAAAAGTTGGACTTCATTGCGGGTGCTTCACTAAATTGGTGTAACCGTTCCGTGGATACGGAAAGAGGTCCACGAAGGCGTGCCTCAATTTCATCAATTTTGCGTATGGCTTCGTTGTAGGCGTGTTCTGCATTGGAACGAACATGGGCATTAGATACAATCATGATACGATTATTTAAATGGTCAAAAATGAGTAGGGTGTCTGTTATCATGAAATATAGGTCAGGCAGGTTTAATATGTCAGGATTTTTGTCAGGGATGTTTTCAAAGTAACGAATTGAATCGTAGGAAATGTATCCAACTGCACCTCCAAAAAAGGAGGGTAATCCCGGAACTATTACAGGAGGGTATTCTTTCATTAATTTTCGTAATTCGTTCCATGGCTGGTCTGAACTGTAAGAACCTGTAATACCATTGCGTGTAATACTAATATTATTTCCGCGTGCTTGAAAAATAACTGAAGGATTGGCACCTAAAAATGAATACCTGCCAATGACTTCGGCATGTTCAACACTTTCGAGCAGGAAAGAGTATGGGTAACCACGCGATATTTTTAAATAAGCACTGACAGGCGTTTCTAAATCGGCTAATAATTCTTTGTATACAGGCACGATAGAACCCTGTCGTGCTATCGTGCGAAATTCATCATAACTTGGATATATCATTTTAATATCTCCTTATTTTAGTTTTATTCTTTTGCAACACCATCACCATCTAAAACAATAGTTCCATCTTCTTCTACTTTTCGGTAAAAGCATGAAGTCTCGTTGGTATGACAGGTAGGTCCTGCAGGGTCGCAACGAAGCAATAGTGCATCGCCATCACAATCAATGCGAATTTCACAAACTTTAAGGATATTCCCGGAAGTTTCTCCCTTACGCCAGAGTTTCTGCCGTGAACGAGACCAGAAACAGGCAATACCTTCATTCATAGTGATTTTTAGTGACTCTGAATTCATATATCCGACCATCAAAACCTGTCCCGTTTCTGCATGTTGAATAACTGCTACAATTAGACCTTTTTCGTCAAATTTGATTAGTTCGTTTAACTGCATTTGTTTTTCTCCTTATGGTTTAGTTTTTGTATAGAATAGGGAAATCTTCTACTACGATAGAATTATAAAGAAAGGTAAAGGGAGAGAATAGTGAATTATAGAAGGTTATGTATATTTCACCATCGAAATATGCAGGCAGGATGAGAGTGTAGAGAAACACTGGTAAGAATAATGTCGTTTTGTATCATTGTTATATTCATGAAATCATCCTGTTAAGTTTCATGTAATTATACTCAATCTCTTATTATAATCGCACAGGCACACCATGCTTTGCAAGAAATTCTTTTGCTTCACGGATAGTATATTCCCCGAAATGGAAAATAGACGCAGCAAGAGCAGCATCTGCCTTGCCTTCTTGTAAAGCGGCACGGAGATGCTCTAAATTGCCTGCACCACCGCTTGCAATGACAGGAATATTGACAGCAGAGGCAACAGCACTGGTCAACTCGATGTCATATCCTCCCTTTGTGCCATCTGCATCCATAGCGGTTAACAAAATTTCGCCAGCACCGCGTTGCTCGACTTCCATAGCCCAGGACACGGGCTCTAAATCTGTTGGTTTACCTCCATCCCGTCCTCCATGGCTTTTTACTATGTATCGGTCGCCAACCTTTTTTGCGTCAATTGCTACAACGATACATTGTGAGCCGAAGCGGCTTGCAGACTCATTGATAAAGTCTGGATTAAGTATTGCAGGTGTATTAATTGAAACCTTGTCAGCACCAGCACTGAGTAGAAGTCGAACATCTTCTATCTTTCTAATTCCACCACCGACACATAGCGGCATAAATACCTGCTCTGCCGTTTTTTGAACTACATCTAGCATAGTTTTACGATTATCTGTAGAGGCGCGAATATCGAGAAACACAATTTCATCAGCACCTTCTTCATCATAGCGTCGAGCAATCTCAACAGGGTCACCTGCGTCGCGTAGACCCAAAAATTTTACACCTTTTACTACACGACCATCTGCAACATCTAAACATGGGATAATACGCTTACAAAGCACGCTCCAACTCCTCAAAGATTAGGCGGTTGTTCATCATTCTTGTTCGGTTCTTCAATCTGCTTCATCAAGTCAGAGAGATATGATTTGTCATTTTGCAGTGAAGTATTAGTATCATCTTTTTTTTCTGTTCCCTGAATTTCACCTAAAGGAGGTAAAGTTTCCATCTCAGGTTCGTCCATTATGTCTTCAGGTTCAGTTACATTTATCTCTGAATTCATGCTAGAAATATTTTCAGAAGAAATTTCTTCTGTCTTTGGAGTTTCAGTAGGGCACGGGGCTGTAACAGATTCCTCCTTTTCCTCTAATTTTGGAGAAATATCAAAAGATGGTGATGATAAATCAAAAGCGGACTTTCCTAAAGAGGAATAAATTTTATCCCCTTCCAATTGGATATTGTTTAATTTGATTACAACAGGAGTAGCAATTGATAAACCAAAATAGGTATTAATAAATTCTTCAATACGATGAATGAGCATTTCCTGAATATCAGGCAAATTTTGATTTTCAGTTAAAATAACCACAGGATTTATTTCTACACATACCTTTTTCTGGTCTTTACTCGGAGTTAAAAAGACTGAAACCTGTTTTAACGGTGCTACTTTTTTCAACATGGCTTCACATTCTTTTTCTAATGTTGTAAGGTTAATTTCTGAAATGCCATTTTCAAGATTTTGTTTGATAACCCGAATTGCAGGCTTTTTAGGCGGTAATGAAGGTAGAAAAGAATAACCTCCAATCAGGATGAGCACAATCCCTGTTGCCAGACGGAATGAACCAGGGAAAAGGACATCTAGCGAACCATCACTTACCTTAGCAATGTAGGAACATACATAAGGGCAACTGACAAATTGACCAACTAACACTATACCAGCAATAAGGAGCAATAAACTTGATAGTTTCAAAAAAATGAGTTTTATATTCATAACATATTCCTTCCTTTTTTAATAATATTTATAATTCTACCACGACAGAGACAAAACTTTCATATAGAAAAGCACTTAATTAAATTTCTAAATAATTAGTCTATAAAAAATCGCTCTTATCCGCTAAGAGATCTAAGAAAGGTTTTCAAATATTGAGATAGACAGTAAAAAATTTCTTTTAGTAGAGTGGTAATTTTTTATCATACTTTGTTTTTCACGCTTGTTATTTAACAATTCAACATAGACAATCTAAAGCATATTTAATGGGCTATAAATATAATTTAGAGATATATTAATGATAATTGTTGTAGTGCCTAAAAATAGAATCTTTATACAATTTTTATTGTCTTATGTTGGCATAATTTGATATAATAAAATATCTATTTTCCCTTCCTGTGTAAGGATTTTTCCATTAAATTGAAAGAAAGGTATAGCAAATGACTGAAAATAATTCTCACGAGTATACAGCAGATTCTATTGGTGTTCTTGAAGGACTTGAAGCCGTTCGAAAACGCCCTGCAATGTATATTGGTGATACAGGGATTCGTGGATTACATCACCTCGTATATGAAGTTGTAGACAACAGTGTTGACGAAATTATGGCTGGCTACGGTGATACCATATATGTGACTATACATATTGATAACAGTGTAACTGTAATTGATAATGGTAGAGGTGTTCCTGTTGACCCGATGAAAGAGGGACCACACAAAGGAAAATCCGCTCTGGAAGTTGTGATGTCTGTTCTACATGCAGGAGGAAAATTCAATCACAGCGTTTATAAAGTATCTGGTGGCTTACATGGGGTAGGTGTCTCTTGTGTAAATGCCCTATCCAAATGGATGGAAGTTGAAGTAAAACGCGATAATAAAATATATTTTATGTCTTTTGAACGGGGTAAACTTGTTACACCTCTGGAAGTTCGGGGAGAAGCCAAAGGAACAGGGACTCGCGTTACCTTTCTCCCTGACTCAGATATTTTTGAAGATATTACATTCCAATCTGAACTTTTAATCAATCGTCTTAGAGAATTAGCCTTCCTCAATGCAGGAATGAAAATTGTTTTTACCGATGAACGCTCTGATGAACCTCCTATAACTTTACTATATAAAGGAGGTCTGGAAGAATTTGTTAAATACTTAAATAAGGGAAAAGAGCCCGTTCATCCAAAACCTATCGTTATATCTAAAAGTAAAGATAACATAGAAGTTGAAGTAGCCATTCATTATGTTAAAACCTATTATGAACAGGTGATTAGTTTTGCAAATAATATTCATACGCCTGGTGGTGGCACACATATTTCAGGTTTCAGAAGTGGCTTAACTCGTAGTATTACTGACTGGATAGAAAAGAACAATTTGAACAAGAAGAAAAATTTCTCCATCTCTGGCGATGATACGCGTGAAGGACTGACGGCGGTAGTCTCCATTCGTCATCCTAATCCTCAATTTGAAGGACAGACCAAAGACAAGTTGGGCAACAGCGAGGTCCAAGGTCTGGTCAATTCTATTGTATACAGTGCCTTACAGGAATATTTTGAGCAGAATCCGCGTGTTGCAAATCAAATTGCAGATAAAATAATGGAGGCGGCTGAAGCCCGTGAAGAATCGAGAAAAGCCAAAGAGCGGGTGCGTAGGAAATCAGCACTGGATATATTGGGCCAAGCCTCAAAATTAGCGGATTGTTCTGAACGCAATCCTGAATTATGTGAATTATTCATTGTTGAGGGGGATAGTGCAGGTGGCTCTGCTAAACAGGGTAGAGACCGGAGGTATCAAGCCATTCTCCCACTACGCGGAAAGGTTTTGAATGTAGAAAAGAGCAGACTTCACAAAGTGCTCGAGAATAGAGAAATTGCTTCCTTACTTCGTGCCCTGGGCATTGACATAGCAAAAGATGGTGAGGAAATTACGCTAGATAATTTACGCTACCATCGCGTAATCATTATGACCGATGCAGATGTTGATGGCTCACATATTAGGACTCTCTTATTGACTTTCTTCTTTCGATATGCTCCAGAACTTATTCATAAAGGACACCTTTATATTGCTCTGCCACCTTTATATCGAATTACAAAGGGTAAAAAATCAAGATACACTCACTCTGAATCAGAATTTGAATCGTTCATACTCGAAACAGTAATGGAAAATGTTCGTGTCGTTTCAAGCAATGGTGAGGTAAATAGTGAAGAAAAATTAATTCAAGTGCGGACACTTATGAAAACGATAGAAGCCATTCGCAACCTTGAAAAGGTGATTAACAGATTAAATAAAATATATGGCATAAGCGTAGACGAACTCAGAAGAATCAAAGACCTACCGCGTGAAAAGATAGTCTATCCTGAAATAATTACTATGGATGAGTGGAAAAAGATTCTTGATAAAGGAAAAGAAATAATCAATTCCTCAATACCTGCTAAAAATGAAAATGATAATTCCGAAGCAACAACGCCTACTAAAATAACTCGACTTCCAAATCAAGTTGATATTGCTTTCATTAAAAGCCCTGACTTCTCCTCCTTCTTACATTGGTACGAATCTGCTAATGCACTAGGAACCCCTCCGTTCCGTGTCTTTAGTAAAGAGAATAAAGATAACAATCCACTCTTTGAAACAGATTCCCCAATAAAATTAAGAAGTTTCCTGATGGAATTAGGCAAAAAAGACCTCGTTATTCAGCGATACAAGGGCTTGGGTGAAATGAATGCGGAGCAATTGTATGAAACGACCATGGACGCAGAAAAAAGAACACTATTAAAAGTTGAAATTGCTGATGAAAGTTCTGTGGAACAAATTTTTACAATACTTATGGGAGATGAAGTAGAGCCGCGTCGTCATTTCATAGAAAAACATGCCCTTGAAGTGCAAAATCTAGATATTTAAAATCCAAACTTTATAAAAAATCCTTAGGAGAATAATTTGATGTCTGTGAATGAAAATATAAAACCTGTGCCTATTGAGCAAGAGATGCAATCTGCTTTTCTCGATTATTCCATGAGTGTAATTGTGAGTCGAGCCTTGCCCGATATTCGAGATGGGTTAAAGCCTGTTCAGAGAAGAATCCTCTTCGTGTTGCACCAATTAGGATTAACTCCCAATCGCCCATACCGCAAATGTGCTACGATTGTCGGTGAATGTCTGGGTAAATATCACCCACACGGAGACCAGGCGGTTTATGATGCTCTTGTCCGACTTGCACAGGACTGGAATATGCGATACCCTATGGTAGATGGGCAGGGAAACTTTGGTTCCATTGATGGCGATAGCCCCGCAGCATATCGTTATACCGAAGCACGATTGACTCCTATTGCAATGGAGATGCTTACTGATATTGAGAAAAATACGGTTGAGATGCGTCCCAATTTTGATGGTCGCCTTGAAGAACCTACTGTCCTGCCTTCAGGTTTTCCAAATCTGCTTGTCAATGGCTCTTATGGTATCGCAGTAGGTATGGCAACCGATTGTCCACCTCACAATCTTACTGAAATCTGCAATGCCATTATTCATTACATTGACAATCCTTCAGCACCTATTGAGGATTTCATCGAAATTGTGCCGGGTCCCGATTTCCCTACGGGCGCTATTATTTGTGGTAAAGAAGGTATTATCCGCGCTTACCGAACAGGCACAGGACAGGTTAAAATCCGTGCAAAAATTAAGGTGGTCTCTCAGGAGAGGACAAAGAAGAAGAGCCTGCTTGTAGAAGAAATCCCTTATCAAGTTACCAAACAATCTGTAATAGAATCCATTGCCAGAGCAGTTGAAAATAATAAGGTGATAGGGATAACTGACCTTAGAGATGAATCGGACAAAGAAGGTATGCGTCTGATTATTGAACTCAAGGGTGATGCCAATCCGCAAGTTGTATTAAACCAGTTATACCAGCATACCCAATTGCAAAACACCTCACGAATCCATTTCCTCGCTCTGGTTAATAATATTCCGCGTGTCCTGAATTTGAAAGATATGATTCAACTCTATGTTCAGTATCGTGCGGAAATTGTTGAACGCAGAACCCGTTTTGATTTACAACAAGCAGAACACCGCGCCCATATCCTTGAAGGGCTATTAAAAGCCATTGACCAGATTGACGAGGTCATTGCACTAATCCGCAAATCCGCAAATGCAGAAGAAGCACAAACAAAATTATGTAAAAGATTAGATATTTCTGTGGAACAAGCGAAGGCTATTCTCTCCATGCCTCTACGAAGATTGACTGGACTGGAACGGAAGGAACTACAAGAAGAATATGATAACTTGCAGAAAGAGATTGGACGGCTAAAACATATCTTGTCCAGCCATGAAAATATCCTTGAAGAGGTAAGGAAAGAGATTGAAAGAATACGGGAAAAATACGGTGATGCGAGGAAAACGGAAATCCTGGAAACAATTGAAGATTTCGATATTGAAGACCTCATTGCCGATGAAGCAATGATTATCACCGTTTCCAATCAGGGCTATATCAAACGCATGCCTCAAACCACATCGAAGAAACAGAGACGGCGCGGACAAGGTGTTATGGGCATGGAGACTCCCGAAGATGATTTTGTCAAACATATCTTTACTGCAACTGCCCATGAATACCTCATGTTCTTCACAAATGAGGGGCGTGTCTATTGGAGAAAAGTCCATGAAATACCTGAAGCAGGAAGAACTGCTCGCGGTAGAAACATCAAAAATTTACTTGAACTTGGTGATAGGGAAAAGGTTACCGCCTTCTTATCTATTAAAAACTTAAAAGATGAATCCAAATACCTTTTCATGGTGACCAGAAAAGGTCTTGTCAAAAAAACACCACTTACCGCATATAGCAAGCCTCGTTCCACAGGAATACAGGCAATAACATTGGAAGAGGGTGACGAACTTATAGATGTGCTTGTAACCTCCGGCAACGATAATATATTGCTTGCGACTCACAATGGGCTCGCAATACGCTTCCCAGAAAAGGATGTCCGTCCTATGGGAAGAACGGCTCAAGGTGTAGTTGGTATCCGTTTAGATAAAGATGATTATGTCGTCGGCGTTTCCATTGCAAAGGATAATCTCACTGTCCTGACCATAACTGAAAATGGTTATGGGAAACGAACAGAAGTAAAAGAATATCGTATCCAACATCGTGGCGGCAAAGGTATCATAAATATCCAGACACAGGAACGGAACGGAAAAGTAGTCGCCATGCTATCTGTAAGTGATGATGAAGACATTGTTGTCGTCGCAACTGATGGCAAGTTGCTCCGTATCCCTGTTAAAAGTATGCGCGTTATCGGAAGAAATACGAAAGGTGTCCAATTAATGAACCTCCGCGAAGGTGCCAAAGTTGCCTCTGTAGATAGAGCCATCAAAAAAGATGAATCGGAAGAAGAAACTATCGAAATTCAAGAGATAAACGATGAAGAAGAGACAGCCGATTTATTTGAGGAAACAAACAACAATCAAGAGGAATAGATAAAACCAATTATCCAAAATCCCTATTTAAGTATCTTTCTATTAAATCAATAGTCTGCGTGGTTTGTCTATTCATCTGCTTGTTCGTCAAGTTCAAAGAACAAGTCCTGAACCAAATCGTTTTTTAATATCTCCTGTATTGAGTTTAGAATCCTTTCCCTTTCAAAAGTAAGTCGGTGCATAATTGTTGTATTTTTGACTTTAATGTAAAGCACCCCTCTCTTGAAACCTGATAACTCTGTAACTGATGAAAACTCTTCTCCGACAATCTCCTTCCACTGTTGCCAGACAGGTAATAACTCGAAACCTAACTTCACAGCACTGGGTTTAGATAAGCCCGAAACAATATCCGATATTTTTTCTGGTTTATTTTTACGCTTTCTCAATATTCCCTTTCC
>DAOOVZ010000010.1:0-30998 GCA_035370665.1 Candidatus Hydrogenedens sp. | reverse complement strand
CCACACCCGCAGAAGGAACTTGCTATCGTTTAGCACGATTAGATTATGAACGCTACCCGGATGCACATTTTGCAAATACCGAACACATAAAGCAAGGAAGTGTTCCTTTCTATACCAATTCTACGCAGTTGCCAGTTGACTATACAGATGATATATTCAAGGTTCTCGATTTACAAGACCCCCTGCAAACAAAATATACAGGGGGAACAGTATTACATATATTTCTTGGCGAATCTGTAGTTAATCCAAATTCAGTAAAATCTTTTGTTAAAAAGGTATGTGAAGGTTATAAACTCCCCTATTTCACATTAACCCCGAGTTTTACTGTATGTCCGCAAGATGGATATATCCGAGGTGAGTTTCCGACCTGTCCTAAATGCGGGAACAAAACCGAAGTATATTCCCGTGTCGTGGGCTATTTACGACCTGTTAGCCAGTGGAACGAAGGGAAACAAGCAGAATTTCAACTCCGTGCCCGCTACAAGATTGATTAAAATAGGTGTTCTTTCTGTCTAATGCAAGATTTGGATATTTTATAACTGGCGAAAAAGAAAACAATGATAGCATAAGTAAATTTTGATTTAAAGTGTTCCTTTTCCTAAAGGTATTATAAATAACTCATTTAAGTATCCCGAGATTTTTTAAATCTTCAGAAGTGAACTGAGCCATTGTTTTATGTGCTTCAGCAGTTGGATGAAGACCATCTAATAGAAGATATTTCCCTTCCTCTGACATTTTGCTTATAGTCTCTATCCTTTCGGGAGTATTCATATAATCTATACAAACAATATCTTCTTTATAAACTTCTAACATTGTTTTTAATCCGGGACATTCGGAAGAACTCCCCGGATTAAATACGAAAATCATTTTCACTTCAGGAAAATATGTTCTTAATTTCTTTGTAGTTTCTAATAGTATTTTTATTAATAACTCATAATCTTTTTTTGAAAAACTTTTAGGATAATCAATGTTAAAAGCGTTTAAAGAGTTTCCAATTAATTTTGAAGAATGAAGAGTCTTACTAAACCAATACCTAATTGGGTAAACCTCCCTAAAAGTTCCCCTATAAATTAAAGATTCATTTTCCAATTCTATACAAGGAAAATTTTTTCCCCAAGTTCCTATTAAATTAAAAGTTCCTATTAATCTGTTTATTTGATGAGGTATAAAAAGATATATAAGTAAAGCCGGCAAATTCTCTAAATCTTCAAAAAATCCGGGAAAATGGACCATCAGGTACATATATTGGGGAGAGCCTCCTGGTATCCCATAATTGTAAACCTTGCATGAGGGATTTAATTGCGCAAAGAAAAAGGGGAATGTTTCGTTATCATTCACTCCTTCACCAAAAGTAAGGGAACACGGAAAAAATAGACATACTTTTGTTTTTTGAACATCTAAATTTTGTGGAGTTACTCTCCTTCCTTTAGCGTCCGTAGTATAACAAAATGAAATTTTATGATTACCTCTAATAATTTCACCTTGTCCTTTCACATTGGGTTTAAGTTTCCATCCCATAAGTGGGTCTGGAACTGAAATTGGAGGAACTTTAATCGTCTTTGTTGCATTAGGTTTATATAAAAACACTCTAAATAAGATTTCTCCCCCCCCAAATAATAATAAGGCAACTAAGATACCTATAATCAGAGTAAAAAAGGATTTTAGGCAAGTCTTTAATTTCATCTAATAAATATTCTCAATAAAAATATATTTTTATAACGATAAATCAAAATTTTGTAAAGACACAAATAAATTATTTCTTGAGATTTTGTTTATCCTTATAGCATAATCAAGGCAAGTTTTCCAAACATTATATATGGCTATTCGCATTCAATCTAATAAATTAAAAAATGCACAATTATATGAAGATTGGTGGATTTCAACCTTTTTCATTATCAGATTATCCCGGATGTGTGTCTGCAATAGTATTCACGCAAGGGTGTAATTTCCGTTGCCCTTTTTGTCATAATTCATCCCTTGTTCTACCAGAGTGCTACTCGCCACTTATACCTGAGGAAGAGATTTTTGCGGTTCTAAATAAGCGAAAAATGAGACTGGATGGTATTGTGATTACAGGTGGTGAACCTACTATACAGTCAGATTTAATACCATTTGTGAAGAAAATTAAGGATTTGGGATATAAAGTAAAATTAGATACCAATGGCTCGAAACCTGAGGTAATAGACGAACTAATCTCACAAAAGTTGATTGATTACTTTGCACTTGATATTAAAGCATCCTGGCATAAATATTCCACATTAGTAGGAGTAAATGTTTCCGTAGATAAGATAAAAGAGACATTGTTTCTATTGCTTCAAAGTTTGATTCCTTGTGACTTTCGAACAACTTATGCCAGACCCCTTCTGGACGAAGAAGATATAAAAGAAATCCAGACTTACCTACCTCCTGATAAAAAACTTACTATTCAGAAATTTATCTCCCAGAACGCACTGAATCCTGCTCTTTTTGCATAAACTGAAACATCGGGGAAATAGGACATATATGACCTATACAACCTATATGACCTATATGACTTATATGATAAGTTTTGGTTAGAAGTTGCGAGAATAATTATAATATCTTCACCTTGTTAAAAACCTTTTCTTAAGGAGAGAAAATTAGCAAATGCATCTAATTCTGGCTAAACCGCGTGGCTTTTGTGCTGGTGTTGAGCGTGCTATTCAATCAGTTGAGCGTGCTTTGGAGTTATTTGGCAGTCCTGTTTATGTATTAAATCATATTGTCCATAATGCGCATGTTGTTCGCTCATTGCAAGAAAAAGGTGCTGTATTTGTGCATAATATTGAAGATGTCCCGGATGGTTCTATCTTACTATTCAGTGCACATGGGGTTGGTCCGGAGCAATGGGACAAAGCAAAGGAACGCAATTTAAAAGTAATAGACGCAACATGTCCATTAGTAGACCGTGTCCACCGTTCTGCGAAGAAATATGCAGAACAGGGCTATACAATAATCCTGATTGGCGATGCGGGACATGACGAAACAATAGGCACGACTGGTTGGGCAAAGGGAAATGTGATTTTGGTGCAAAATATAAACGAGGCAGAAACAGTCGAAATACTCGATACAGACCATATAGCATATATCACTCAAACTACTCTGAGTATTGAAGATTACAAAAAGATTGTTGAAGTTTTGCGTCTGCGTTTTCCTGCTTTACAATCTCCTGCAAAAGGGAATATATGCTACGCTACTACAAATCGCCAGAAAGCAGTGCTAACCCTTGCTCCAAGGGCAGACATTGTGATAGTCGTGGGTGATAAGGAAAGCGCAAATAGCCGTCGGCTTGTAGAAATTGCCAGAGGCACAGGGAAATCTGCTCACCTTGTTTTAGATGCAAATGAAATTCAAAGGGAATGGTTTAAAAATGTAAGGAATGTTCTGATTACTTCTGGTGCTTCTGTGCCAGAGGAACATGTGCAAGGTGTTATAAAATTTTTATCCTCTATCGAAACCTGCACATTAGAAGAAGTTTGTGTCGCTTCCGAAAATGTTCATTTTAGACTACCAGAAGAAATTGAAAAAACAAAATAACCACTTAGACTTTATTATTTTGGAGAGAAATAGATGAATTGGAGTAAAACCCTCGAAAAGATAAACAATGCAAATCCTTCATTAGATATACGCATAGACCGTTTGACTAAATGGCTCTATGCAACAGATGGCTCTATATATGAACTCATGCCTGCAGGTGTGGCTTTTCCGCATAATGCAGACGAAGCTCAATATATCATTACTCAATGTGCCAGTGAAGGGATACCTGTTATCCCACGAGGGGCAGGTTCGGGTTTGAGTGGCGGTGCACTTGGTGAAGGACTTGTTATAGACATGTCTCGATTTATGCGGGGTATAACAGAGATTAACCGTGAACAAAAAACAGTATGGGTAGAATCAGGTGTAGTTTTAGATACGCTAAATGAAGCAGTTAAACCTTCTGGCTTGATGTTCGGTCCGGATGTCGCAACAAGTTCCCGTGCCACAATTGGTGGTATGATTGCCAATAATTCATCAGGAGCATTTGTCCATCATTACGGTATCACTATTGACCATGTTCTTGCCATTGAGGTCATCTCATCAGAAGGGAAACGGCTTGTTATTGATAGAAACAATCCTGAGACATGGAAATCATTCGATACAATAGCAGAATTTACAAAACCATTTCTCCCAGAAATTCAGAAAACATTCCATAATGAGATAAAGAAACGCTGGCCAGGTTATTCTTTGGACCGATACTCTCAACTGTTCCCCTGTCCTGTGCCATTATTGGGAGGGAGTGAAGGCACATTAGGTTTAATCACGCGTGCAAAACTCAATCTTGTGCCTATTCCCGGACAGCGTTCGCTATTTGTATTTATGTTTGAAACCCTGCAAGAAGCCATGCAGGCAATTGAACCACTGATGAAATTTCAACCTGCAAGTATTGAGCATATTGACGATATTCTGTTTAATCAAACCCGCGGACAACGAGTTTTTGAGCCTGTTCGGGAATTATTAGAATTAGACCATTCAAACTTTAAGTCTCTATTATTCGTGGAATTTTTCAATCCACCTGAGGAACTTGTTCAAGAGATATTAAATCTGAAAATTGGGAATAAGGTTCTATACTGCAAAACGCCACAGGAACGCAATAGGCTCTGGGAGTTTCGCAAGTCAGGATTGTCTCTGCTTACAGGTATGAAAGGTTCTGCAAAGCCAGCGTCAGGGATTGAGGACACTGCTGTTAAACCTACTGATTTACACTTGTATGTCCAGGAATTAACGGAGATTATGTCTCGCTATGGTGTTCGGGCATCCTTTTACGGACATGCTTCCGCAGGCTTGCTACATGTTCGACCCGTAATAGACCTGCATGAGCCGGCAGAGGTTCTTAAATTTAGAAAACTTGCAGAAGAGGTCTTTGCTCTGGTGCAAAAGTATCGCGGCTCATTCACAGGCGAACATGGTGTTGGAATGGCACATTCTGAATTCATTAAAGAACAGATAGGTGAAACACTATTCAATATTATGACACAAGTCAAACAGGTTTTTGACCCACCTTCCTTAATGAATCCCGGCAAAATCACAAACCTGACCCGATTCCGATTTCATGAAAACCTACGCTGGAAAAAATTAAATCTTCCCTTTGAACCTTTTTTAGCCTTTGCATTCAAAGATGAGTCATTTCTCAATAATTTAGAGCAATGTAATGGTTGTGGCACTTGCAGGAAAGAAACTTCGACGATGTGTCCTACTTTCTTAACAACACGAGAAGAAATCTATTCCACACGCGGCAGAGCCAATATCATTCGTCATGTCATTGAGGAAGCAAACAAAAATCCTGAATCCCTATCTATGTCCGAACTCCAGGAAGCCATCAAATATTGTCTTGCGTGCCGTGCCTGCACGGCAGAATGTCCATCAAATGTGAATATGTCTCTATTGAAAGCAGAACTTTTGCATGCTTTAGATAAAAAGCGCCTGCCCGCACTGACAAAAATGCTAATAAGCAATATAGATACCCTCGGAAAATTAAGCACTCTGACACCATCACTGGTAAACTTTAGTCTTAAATATAGACCGTTAAGAAAAATCTTGGAACGGTTCACAGGAATTGTGGCTGAACGGCCTTTGCCACAATTTGCCAGAGAGCCGTTTCACCGTTGGTTTTATCGAACCTATAACGGTTGGAAAACAAAAGTTGGAAAATATGAGACAGTAATTTTATGGGATGATTGCTTTACTCGATACTATGAACCTGAGATTGGGAAAAGTGCCGTGAAAGTGCTGACCGCAGCAGGATTTCAGGTAGAGATACTTCCAGATAGAAAATGTTGTGGCCGTCCGGCGTTTAGCCTTGGTAATCTTGAAGATGCACAGAGAAAAGGTAAATGGAATTTAAAGATACTTCACAATCGAAACCAAAAGATACTATTTTTAGAGCCTTCTTGTTTTACTATGTTTTCGGAGGATTATAAGGAATTGAAGTTAGACATGGCAGAAGAGATAGCAGGAAAGTCATTACTAATTGAAGAATTTTTAGGGGCATTATTGAAAGGAAACCAATCTATTTTGCCATTTGCAAATAATGGGACAATGGATATAGCGGTGCATGTTCATTGTCACGCTAAAGCCTCACGCGGTAGTGAACTGATGGCACAAGCCTTATACCATATTCCTAAATCGCAGGTTCAGGTATTACCTTCTGCGTGTTGTGGTATGGCAGGTGCTTACGGAATGATGAAAGATACTTACCCTTTATCAATGGAAGTTGGAGAGCACTTGAAAAAGATGATAGAAAAACTTCCCCAGTCAACAAAACTGGTTGCTTCGGGAACCAGTTGTCGTCAGCAAATATCTTATTTGACAGACCGCAAGCCTGAACATTTCATACAGATTCTGGCACAGTCATTAGATAAAGACAAGGAGGTATGAGAGTGAGAAGACGACGGAAATTTTTATTTTGGAGTGCGTTCATCTTTATCCCAATACTTTTTCCAGCCCTTGTTATTTTATCCTTTGTATGCTATAACATCTATTATAATCCCATGCCCCGAGATTACACACAGAGCGAGTTTAATAACATAGAAAGAAAGCCATTAAACGAACCTGTAACATTAAAAATCTTAACATATAACATTCAGGATACATGGGTTGTTGGACAGGACCGTCCTGAACGCATGTATGGCATTGCAAAGAAAGTGATAGAACATGACCCTGACATCGTCGGCTACCAGGAGGCATTTATTTCAAAAGATAGAGAAATCCTTATCAAGGAATTAACCACAAAAAGCCGACTAAAATATTATAAATACTATAGGTCTGGTTTTTTAGGGAGTGGACTGCTTACTATGAGTGCCTTTCCCATCCGTGAAGGTTTCTTCCACAGATACAAGAAGGCAGGCAATTGGTATTGTTTATGGGAAGGTGATTGGTGGGCAGGTAAAGGTTGTGCTCTGACACGAATTGAACTACCAGGTATAGGTTTTCTTGATTTTTATAATACACACATGCAGGCAGGTTATGGCAATGAAAATTACCGACCTGTTAAAGAGGCGCAGGCAAGAGAACTTGCCGAGTTTATCAATGTGTCATACCATCCAGAATTCCCTACTATTTTAGTTGGAGACCTAAATACACGGCCTGGGGATATTGCTCATGAAAACATTGTTGAAATTGCATGCCTCGAACGGATTATGTCTATTGTCTCCAGAATAGACCATATATACGCAAAAAAAGGTCCCGATTACAAATTTGAGGTATTGGAAACAATTGAGATTCGAGAAGGAATAGTTCCGTCAGGAAAATCTATGAGGTTGAGCGACCATAACGGCTATATGACTTGTGTTAAAATAATGCCTATAAAAAACCAAACTCAATAAGGATTTTTTTATGAATAAAAGTATTTTCAAAACGCAATTGATTATTGTCTCTTTGTTATTCTCATTTACAATGCTGGCTTTTGCTGAACCTACTTTAGACGAGGTTACTGCAAAACTGACTTCTGCATGGGAAAAGCAAAAAAACATCAAAGCGGATTTGTCTGCTGACGCAAGTATACCTATCAACGAGACTTATATAAAACTGAAAGGCATTGGCGAATTGTTTATAAAACGAGAAGGTGATAAGGATAAAGTTGCACAGAGTATATCTGCCTTTCCTGCTTCATTAGCACAATCAGGAGATTCTTCTCTATTAAATAATCCCATTGCAAAAGCCACTGTTATCTTTGATGGAGTAGAATTTTTTGTTACCTATCAATTCCTTGGGAAACAAGATACAATTAAAACATCCCCAGACATTACGAAAGGTGCTATCCCTCCCGGTGGAAAAAAATTGTTTGAACTTGTAAAAGAGAAGATGAACATCACTTTGGGACCGGAAACTGAATGGGATGGTAAAAAAATGGTGAACTTAAAACTTGAGCCCAAAGATGGAGGTGGAGATATTTCATCTGCTAATGTATTAATGGACCCTGATTTAGGAATGATTCGCAAATTGGATATTATCGGAAAAGACCAGACCCCTCTATTTGCCTGCGAATTTAAGAATGTAAAAACAGATGTAGAAATTCAAGACGCCATTTTCCTGATTCCTGTTCAGGCAAGTCCAGAACCTTCTACTCCTAATACCAGCACCAGTCCTGGTCCTGGCTCAGCGCCAGCACCACAAACGAAATAAATAATGCCATTTGCTATCTTCAATAAATATCAAAGAACTATTGTGGTATAGAACAAGGAGAGTTTCAAGACTCCCCCGATATCTTTGTAATTATCTGTAGCCCAGTTGTAAAACTGCGATAAAATGTTTTGAATGGTCAATGCAGCAGGATATTATCAGGTTCGGTAATAGGTTCGCCTTTTTTGCAAAGTTCGCAATCATCAGGAAGCCAACTTGCCAGATTAATCTCTGCTAATGAGTAGAAGGGAATATTAAAAGATATATTGCCGGGATTTCTGTTTACTATACAGCCGACACCTACAACTTCTGCACCTCTTTCCTGTAAATGTTTAATGCACTTTTTTACAGAACCGCCTGTGGTAGTCACATCTTCTACGACTATTACTTTCCAGCCTTTGATAAGTGTAAAACCTCGTTTCATAGCCATACCTCCGTCAGGGTCTTTTTCAAGAAACGCTGTGGAGCAATCAAGTTGCCTTGCTACCTCGTAAGCCAAGATAATTCCACCTGTCGCAGGACCTACAACCAAATCGGCATGGAAAATTCTGAAATGATTTGCAAGTTCAGCACACAATTGTTCCACTATTTTTGGATGTTGTAATATACGGGCAAATTGAAGGAATTGACTGCCATGTCTACCACTGGCATAAACAAAATGACCGTCGAGCAAGGCTTTATGTTGTATAAATATTTTTAGGATTTCTTCATTGTTCATCTTCAATTTCCTCAACAATGCGGTCAAAAGCGGCTTGTGGGTTGTTTGCTTTCAAAATAGGACGGGCAAGGACTAACATATTGGCACCTAAAATTATTGCTTCTGAAGGAGTCATGACCCGCGACTGGTCATGAGTCTCTGCTGCCCATGCAGGACGAACCCCAGGTGTAATTAACAGAAAATCATTACCCAATTTTTCCCTTAATAGAGAAATCTCCATTGGGGAACATACAATACCGTGGGCTCCTACTGAAAGTGCCATATTTGCAAGATTAAGGACAGCATCCCCTAACTTCCATGCGATACCCAACTCTTTATGAATTTGTTCCTCAGTGTGACTTGTCAATATAGTTACCGCAATAATTTTTACAGCGGTTCCTGCAACTGTCTCACTTGCATATTTTATCATCTGACTTCCACCTAAGGCATGAACAGTTAACATATCTACTTCTAAATCACGGGCAGCACTTACAGCGTTTTTGACGGTATTGGGAATATCATGATATTTCAAGTCGAGAAATATTTTCTTTCCTTTTTCTTTGAGCAGGAATATAGATTGGTGACCGCACCGAGTAAATAACTGACTGCCGACCTTAAACCAGACACATTTAGGACACAAATCAATAATCCGTTTCACATCATCAATCGTATCAACATCCAGCCCTACAATTATCTTATCTGACATTCACATACTTTCTCGTTAAGTTAAATTATTATACTGCCTACAAGTTTGTTAATATCGTCAATATTTTTTGAAATGCAATAATCCTGTAAACCCTGTATGATTCGCATAGGTGCAAGTGGGTCTCGAAACAGATAAGAACCTACTGCTATGGCTTTTGCACCGGCGATAATAAATTCTAATGCGTCTGAGGTATAGCAAATACCGCCCATCCCTACTACTGGGATTTTCACGGTTCTACTAACATCCCAGACCATTTTTACAGCGATAGGTCGAATAGCAGGTCCACTCAATCCACCTACAACATTTTTTAGCCGTGGTTTGCAAGTATCAGGATTTACAGACATTCCGAGCAGGGTATTTATAATAGAGATGGCATCTGCACCGCCTTTTTCTGCGGATAAAGCAGGCTCAGTTATATCTGTAACATTTGGAGTAAGTTTAACAATAAGTGGCAATTTTACTTTTGAACGAACAGCAGAGGTATATTTTTCAACCCACTCAGGGGATTGAGCAATGAGAGGACACTTGTATTTGTTGAGGGCATCATGAACATTGGGACAGGATAGGTTCATTTCAATCGCATCGGCTCCACCTTCTTTCTCCAATCGTTCTGCTAATTGTTCATATTCATCAATAGAAGTCCCGTAGATATTCGCAATAATGGTGCAATTTTTTTGGCGTAAGAAAGGTAGTTTTTCTTTTAAGTAAGTTTCTATTCCGACATTTTGTAAACCAATTGCATTTAACATTCCCGCGGGCGTTTCGACAATTCGTGGTGGAGAATTTCCTAAACGAGGGCGTAGTGTAAGACTTTTTACGGTTACTGCACCCAATTGTGATATATCAAAATATTCTGAATATTCTTCACCATAGCCAAATGTTCCTGAAGCCACAATCACAGGGTTTTTTAATGTTATATTTCCAATAGATACTTGAAGATTTATATCCATTTTATTCTTCTCCGATTTTGTTCCAGAGAATTAGTTGTGTATCGAAAATGGGTCCTTCTTTACAGACGCATGCCATCATTTCGTGTCCTATTTCCATTTTTGTAGGAACAACGCAACCAAGACACACTCCTTCACCACAAGCCATTTCTGCTTCTAACGAGGCATAACAGAGCCATTTTCGTTGAGTGCAAATCTCGTGAACTTTTTTAATCATAGGTAAAGGGCCACAAGTATATACAATTGTTTTTTCTGTTTCTTCTAAAGATTGTAGCAAATCGGTAGCAAGTCCCTTGTATCCAGCACTTCCATCTTCAGTAGCCAGATGCAATTTACAGCCCATCTGGCGAAAATCCTTCTCACATAGCAAATAGTTAAAATCTTTACCTGCCAGAATAATTTCAGGTGCAATTCCACGAATATTCAATACTTTCTCTACAAGTGCAGGAAAAGGAGCTACGCCAATTCCCCCTGCTATGATGAGATAACGCTGATAATCCAACGGTATAGGGAATGAATTTCCTAAAGGACCCTGTACATTTATCTTTTCTCCAACAGATAAAGTAGACAAGAGTTTTGTGCCTTCACCGCAGACCTTATACAGGATAGAGACACTGTCAGAAAATATGCGTTCAATAGACATGGGTCTTCGCAAAAAAGGATAATATCCGGGAGATACCTCTATCATAAGGAATTGACCTGGAGAAACCTGATTTGCAAGTTCCTTGTTTTGAAACACCATACGGTAGTGATTTGGACTCACTAAATTATGTAGGGTTATGATACATTCATGGAGTTTGTTCATATTACCTCCGAATCTCTAATCCCATTTGACTTCTTAATAAGTTTAGACTCCCACGAATTCGTTCTGCTAGAATATCACCAATACCTTCTACATCCATCAACTCTTCTTTTGAGGCATGAAGAATTTGTTTTAGTCCTCCAAATTTTGAGACCAAATTTTCTATTAATGGCGTTGGGAATCTGTGTGTCATTGCCAAAATCCGATAGCCTCGTGGTATCAAATAAGTATCAACTGTGCGAAGATTTGAACCATATCCTAATATTTGACTTATATTGCCGAGGTCTATTAGTTCTTCTTGTGTTAAAGTGTGTATCTTTTCTAGAACAATATTATAATCAAATCCAGACCGTTCACGGTAGTAATCTTTTATCACCAATTCCGATTCAGGAATAGGCGATAATAGTTCCTTAATCTGCATTTGTATCAATCTGCCTTCTGTGCCCAGTTCGAGAATAATGGGTTCTAATTCATCTGCAAGCCGTAAAACAACCTGTATCCTTTGAATGGTTTTACATACATCGAAAATGGTAACAATATCCTGAAACTCGCGGATAGTTAAATCTTGAAGTGATTGGTTCATGGTAACCAGAAACTTTTCAATAGTCTGCAATGATTGCATGGCACGATTGAGCAATGTAGGCAAAGGCGTTAATATATGTTTTCGGTCTTTCACATAAAGAGTAATAGAAGAACGCCTTTGTGAAACGGCAACTACAATACAATGTGCCTGTTGAGACATTCTTTGTGCAACACGATGTCGTGTTCCTGTTTCGTCAGATGGTATTTTGGCATTGGGTTTTAAAAAACGATTTGCATACAAAATCTGTGTCCCATCAGAATTAATGATAATAGCACCATCCATCTTTGATAATTCATAAATCAACTGAGGTTTTAGTTCTTCATTTAACGCAACACCACCTTCCGAAAGTCGTGATAACTTTCGTGGCTCACCAAAACAAAGTAGAGCACCCATCCCACTTTGAATAATAGCGGATAAAGCGTCGCCAATTTTACTTCCCGGAGCAACCATTTGTAAGGCTTTTTTAAACATTCCTTCTGTGTCCGGAACATTGCTCATAAGTCTTCTCCCGTTTCTCAAACAATTTGTTTAATTCATTTACATTTTCAAATGATATAACCTGGACATTATTAAAACTTTCTGGAATGTCAGAAGGTTCATTTCTGGGTGTTATACATGTCTTGAAACCAAACTTCGCAACTTCGTTAAGCCGAATCCGTGTCCCATTCACACGGCGAATCTCACCTGCCAATCCAACCTCACCAAAGGCAATCCAATTAGCGTCTATCGGAAAATCCCAGAAACTTGATAGTAAGGAAATTAAGACTGGTAAGTCTGCTGCTGTTTCATCAACAAACACACCACCAGCAACATTAACAAAAATGTCTAAATCAGAGAGATAAATGCCTGCCTTCTTTTCAAGAATAGCAACAAGTAAGGATACACGCTGGCTATTTAATCCCATTACACCGCGTCGTGGTTGTGGAACTCGACTTTTTCCAACTAATGCCTGAATTTCTACCAGCAAAGGTCGAGAACCGCCTATCATTGGAAATACAAGCGAACCACTCACTCCTACTGGCCTCTCCTGCAAGAAAACAGCACTCGGATTGGAAACTTCTCTCAAACCTTCACAACTCATTTCAAATACACCGATTTCCTGTGTAGAACCAAAGCGGTTTTTTATAGCGCGTAATATTCGCAAAGATAATCTACCTTCTCCTTCAAAATATAATACTGTGTCCACAATATGTTCCAACACCTTGGGTCCTGCAATATAACCCTCTTTTGTAATATGTCCTACGATAAGAACAGGCATATCTCTTTCTTTGGCTTTCTGAACCAATTCAAAGGCACATTCTCGAACCTGAGTAATGCTACCCGGTAGCGAATCTATATCCGGATTACTAATACTCTGAATAGAATCAATTATTACCAATGAAAAATGATGCGCATCTATAATCGAAAGTATGTCTGATATATCTGTGGACGCATACAGATATAGGTTATCATTAATAGCATTTATTCTTCGGGCTCTTTCTTTGACTTGACGAAATGATTCCTCACCATGCACATACAGAACAGAACCCTTATTCTGAGCCCAATACCCCGCTATTTGTAGGACTAATGTTGATTTCCCAATTCCCGGTTCACCACTTATCAGCACAACATCTCCCGAAATAAAACCTCCACCAATTACACGGTCAAACTCCTGAATCCCTGTGGGTATTTTTTGTGATAAATTTTCTAATTGTGTCTCAGTAATTAGAACAGGTTTTAAATTCTTTTCAATATGCTTATTTTTCGATGTATTTGTTGCAATCTGTTCTGAAAAAGAGTTCCAGGATTCACATTGCGGACAGCGTCCAAGCCATTTGGGTGATATGAAACCACAATTAGAACACTCATAAATTTTTTTTTCGCGTGTCATAGTTGTAAAATCTTATTTAATTTATTTTATTCTTTATTTAATATCATTTAAATAATAACGAAATATAATGTCATATCCCAACTGAACAAAAGGAAGGAATAAGGATGGAGCAGTTATTTTATTTATCAGAAGAGGAGGTTTTATATATTCAAAAGGAGATTGGAACCCCTGTTTTTGTATATGATGAGCAAACAATGTATAAAGCCGCAAAAGATGTTTTGTCTTGTCCGTCTGCCTTTGGTCTTACTACTCGTTTTGCAATGAAAGCACTACCAACTCGCCAAATTTTGCAGAAATTTTATGAATGGGGATTACACATTGACGCAAGCAGTGGCTATGAAGCGGAACGGGCTTTGTTAGCAGGTATCCCTCCTTCACATATTCAAATTACAACACAAGAGATACCTTATAACTTAAAAAGCCTTGTTGAAAAGGGGGTTTTATTCAATGCATGTTCTATTCAGCAATTGAAAGTTTACGGAGAATTTTTTCCGGGCATGGAGGTCTGCGTTCGAATAAATCCAGGTTTAGGTTCAGGTTCATCCAATAGAACAAATGTGGGAGGACCTTCATCAAGTTTCGGTATCTGGCATGAATATTTAAATCATATTTACGACACGGCAAACAAATATAATTTAAAAATTACAGGTATGCATACACATATTGGTTCAGGTTCAGACCCAAATATATGGTTGTATTGTGCACAACTAGCATTAAAAACAGCGGTAAATATGCCAGATGTTACAAGGATTAGTCTTGGTGGCGGTTACAAAGTAGCACGCATGCCAGATGAAAAATCTGCAAATTTGCAAGAAATAGGTGAAAGAATACTTCCAGCATTTTATGATTTTGAAAAGAGATATGGTAGAAAACTTCATTTAGAAATTGAGCCAGGAACTTATCTCGTAGCAAGAGCGGGTTCCCTTATATGCACTGTAATAGATATTGTGGATACAGGACCCTCTGGTTATCGTTTTATTAAGGTTAATTCAGGAATGACAGAAAACATTAGACCTGCTATGTATGGGGCACTCCATCCACTAATTGTAGTTCCGCGAGATAAAAATAACCAGAAAGTTGAATATTACTACATTGTGGCAGGACACTGCTGTGAGAGTGGAGATATTTTTACTCCTCAACGGGGAAATCCCGAAGGTTTAGAACCACGAAAACTCTTAGAAGCGAAGATTGGAGATGCACTGGTCGTTGAGGGGACAGGCGCCTATTGTTCAAGCCAATCATGCAAAAATTATAACTCGTTCCCTGAATGTGGAGAATTATTGAGAAAAGCACCGTTTGAGTTTGAATGGATTAGAAAACCGCAAACATTAGAACAAATGGTTCAAAATGAGTTGTAAAATTATTAGGAGAAACCAATGAGCAACTTAACTGCATTAATTACAGGTGGCAGTAAAGGAATTGGAAAAGGTATTGCCATCGTTCTAGCACAACAGGGTTATAACATTGTCGCAATCGCACGAAATCCCGAAGCACTACAAAAATTAAAAGAAGAAATTGAAAAACAATTTAATGTAGTTTGTTATATCTTCTCTCTGGATATTGGCAATATTGAACAACAAAATAAATGGTTTTCAAATGAATTTCAAAAGTTACCCGAAATTGATTTATTGGTCAACAATGCAGGAATTGCACCTGAACACCGTGCAGATATTCTTAAATGCTCACTTGAAAGTTATGATAAATTATTAAATACAAATTTAAGGGGTCCTTTTTTCTTTACACAAAAAATAGCACAACGAATGGTTGATATATTAACAAAAAATACAAAAAAAGGCTATAAACCACGAATTGTTTTCATTACGAGCATATCCGCAGTAACTGCTTCAATCAATCGTGCAGAATATTGCATTAGCAAAGCCGGGTTAAGCATGGCGGTACAACTTTATGCAGTGCGGCTCGCTGAACACGACATTCCCGTGTTCGAAATTCGTCCCGGGATAGTCATGACAGATATGACAGAACCTGTCCATGAAAAATATGACGAACTTATTCAGCAAGGAATATTGTTACAAAAACGGTGGGGAACACCAGAAGATATAGCAAAGTGCGTCAGGGCTATTGCAGACGGACTTTTTGATTATGCAACAGGCTCTGTATTTGAAGTCAATGGTGGTTTTAGCGTATCGAGGTTATGATGCTTTATGGTTATTAAAAGACATGAATTATCAAAAATGATTGACCATACTTTGGTTCGTTCTTATGCAAAAGAAAACGACATTCGGATTTTATGTCAGGAGGCAATAGAAAATAATTTCTGTGCTGTGACTATCAATCCCACATGGACTAAATTATGTGCTCAATTACTGAAAGATACCCCTGTCAAAGTTGATGTATGTGTTGGTTTCCCATTAGGCGCGACAACACCCCATATTAAAGTTGCCGAAACGGCAGAAGCCATAAAAAATGGCGCTCAGGAAATTGATATGGTCATTAATATAGGGGCATTAAAATCAGGATTCTCTGCGTATGTTGAAAAAGAAATTGCTGCGGTAGTAAAAACTGCTAGCAATGTCCCTGTAAAGGTGATTTTAGAAACAAGTTTTTTAAATGATGATGAAAAATATGAAGTATGCAAGATAGCAATACGAACAGGGGCAGCATTTGTAATGACTTCAACCGGATATGGAATAAAAGGTGCTACGGTCGTGGATGTAGAATTTTCACATAAGGTAGTTGGAAACTTTCTGGGTATAAAAGCAGCAGGGGGTATACGAACTTATGGAGCAGCGGTTGCTATGATTCAAGCAGGCGCTAATCGAATAGGCACAAGCACAAGTCTGGATGTAATCCAAGATGCACCATTATAATGTTTTATCAAATATAAATATTTAAAATAAAAAGAAGTATAAACTACGGGTGCAATAGAAGCAATTAGAAAACGGCGTGCTGTCAGGAAGTATTTTGACAAAGAGGTGTCAAGAGAACTATTAGAACCATAGTAGATTGTGGTAGGCTTGCAGCAAAAGCAAGGAATGAACAGCTTCGAGAATTTATTGTAGTTATAGACAAGGAACTAAAAAAGAGGGTGGCTGAACAAACAGATAAGGGTAGATTTATAAGTGAAGCAGGAATCTGTATCGCAGTTGTATGCAAAGATACAAAAAATCATATAAACTTAATCTTGAAAAACAGAATTAACTAAAATTATCTATAATTTTTAATCAGTTACTAAAAATAAATTAAATATTTTTTTAAAATTATTCGTAGAATTAGTTAGAATAAATCTAATAAAGGGATAACATAATGAAAAAACAGGACAAGGGTATGAACGGGATAGATGCTTATGAAATGGCTTGGGATGTTATCTCAAAAAATCTTTTAAATGCTTTTCTATTTAACTCGATATGGTTTTGTTTTTGCAATTTATTTGCAATTCTTCTATTTTTTATTTGTGTCGTTTTATTCAAAAGTTGGAGTTATTTCTTGATACTTCTAATGATTGAATTTTTATTTCTTCTTCCTTTGTGGGAAGGCTCGAATATTTTAAGATATGGCAAATGGCAAGAAAACTTTCTAAAAACACAGAATTTACCTGTTGTAAAGATTATAGTTGCACGCGCCCTTTTTCTTATGCTTGTAATACCAGCATACTTTATTTTCCTTTTACCGGGTATTTATCTTCATTCAAGATTAATGTTGTATCTCCCTGCTCTTATAAAGAATCCCAATATTAGTCCGATATATAGTCTTTTGAAAAGCTGGCGTTTATCTCAGTCCAAATTTATACAATTCTACACACTTTGGATTGCCGTTGTTTTAAGTATACCAATATCCTCCTTACCATTTGGACTAGGTTTTATTTTTAGGCAACCCATTAATGGACTTGCCAAAGACCTCTTATTAGAATCATGCGTAAATTATACAGATGACAAAACAGTCAAATTTATAAAACAAGACCAATATCTACAAAGTAAGTCGCTTTGTAGAAAGGTAATATAACAAAACAAGTTAAAAGAAGGAGAATTGTTATGGGTAATTATGTTCAACAAAATTTAGGTACAAATGAGCATGTTGTTTATGAGACAAAGTTACACTGGATGATTTTTGTCTCATTAAAGGGACTCTTCACGCTGTTTATTTTACCTCTAATTGAATTCACTACCAGTGAGTTCGCTATCACTAACAAAAGAGTTATCATTAAAGAAGGCCTCATTTCACGTAGAACACTTGAGATGAATCTGAACAAAATAGAATCTGTAAATGTTATACAAAGTGTCTTAGGTAGATTACTCAATTATGGAACTATCGTTATTGTTGGAACTGGAGGCACTAAAGAGCCATTTTCATGTATATGTGACCCACTTACATTTCGAAAGAAATTTCAAGAACTACAACAGCAATAAGTCAAATAATTTAATATAATGGCATTAGCGGTAATTATAATCGTCGCTAATGCCAAATATTAAAAGGTAATTTTCATCCATAAACAATCTGATAGGAAAAATCAATATGATAGAGCAATTAAAATTATCAATGTTAGTTGTATGGTTAATTGTAAGTGTAGTTACTTTATTTGCAATTGTTGCCCCTATTTTTTTCTCAGCTGATTTAATAAAGACTTTTGTTCCAAAATGTGAATGGAAAGCAAAATACAACAAAGAATGTCCCTTATGTGGAATGACATCAAGTTTTATTTATATTTCCCACGGAGAGTTTACAAGGGCATATCTAAATAATAGGTATAGTATCTATACTTATACAATCTTCATGATTAATGAAATTGTTGTAGGACTTATGATAGTTAGAAATATAAAAAAATGGACATTTTTATTAAGAGAATTTTATTTTACATATCGAAAAGAACTAAAAAACAAAAAGGAGATATCCTATGCAAACAATTAGCCTTATTTGGGGAATACTAGCACTAATAGGAACTATTGTTGGTTTATTTCCCTGTTTTGGGTCATTGAATTGGTTCAATATACCATTTTCATTTATTGGTCTAATTATTAGTATTATAGCATTAAGTGGGTCAAATATAGAAAGTAAAAGTGCTTCAGTTGTTGGTATCATTTTTTGTGTTATATCAATACTGTTTGGAATATTTCGCCTAATATTAGGTGGTGGATTAGTGTAAATAATTTTATAAAGACGGTCTGTATGAAAAATTATAATAGCCATAGATAAATTACTTTGATATCATAATGTTTTAAGCATATAAATTTGTATTATACAATTTAAAAAAATTATAGAAGGAGAATATTTTGAAAGATAAAGAAAATATCTTTCGACCTGCGGTATTTGGGATAGCCTTAATATGCTTTTTTCTCCCATTTCTTCATATCTCATGTGAAGGTATTAGAGTCGCGACTTTTAGTGAGGCACAATTAGTCTTAGGAACAACGATTCAAATTCCAGAAGGGTTTGGGGGAAAAGAGACTGTAAGACTAAACGGAGAACCTCTGGCAATCCTTACTTGTTTATCAGTAATTGTTGGATTGGCATTGAGTTTTTCAAACGCCATAAAGACATATATCGCAGCGGGTATTATGGGAATAGTCGGAACAATTCTATTACTTCTCCTTAAAGTGAAACTTGATAATGATATTATAAGGGAAGGGGAAGGAATGTTATTATCAGAATACGGGATGGGATACTGGCTGACATTTATAATTCTTCTATCTGCAGCAGGCTATAATTTTTTCTCTTCCAACAAGAAAAAAAGGAATCGAAGAATGAAGATTTAATTAATTAGATAATTACTAAGTAAAAGTTGAAAGATTTAAATGTTTTAATATTATGTGATAGGGATAACATAATATGAGAAAGTTATGGTCAATACTTAATATAGTTTTAATATTAGTGATAGCGGTTTTTGTTGAAAATTTGTTAGCAAAGTATAATTTTGCAAATAAAGATAAAGAACATTTTAAGGAAAACAATATAGAAGTAACAGATAATTTAAAAAATGATAAAGACACGGGTAATAGGGAGATAAAAGATACAGAAGTTATAAAAGATTTAGGTCAACCCATTACTAATAATACTGATATTAGTAGTATGAGCCATGAGGATGCTCAACTTTTGATGACTTTTGCTAATGGTATTAATATTGGAGGTATTAGCATGGGCATTGTTGATTTTAAGAGAGAAAAAAATATAACGATAATAAAATTTATTTTTAGATGTATTAATGAAGATTGGTTTCCTAAAAGTTTTTCTATTGAAATTACAGACGATAGAGAAAATAAATATAGTGCGATGGTTTATCATTATCCATTCAATCCTATGCCACTAGTAGGTTCTACATGGATAACCAATTTTCCTGTTGTAATTAAAATTCCAAAAATAGCACCTATATACAAGTTTGAAATATTACCTGCAATAAATGATGCTCCTGATGAATTAAAAAACAGTATACCTAAGAATTTTAGTTTTGATTATCGGAAATATGTGCCATTTCCTCATAACGGTATTAGTTTAAAATTCAAGAATAATACAGATGAGATTCTTGCAGGTAAAGAAATAGCAAAAGATAAAGATTTAACTATTAGTTTAGGAGAAACAAAAATAGAAGAAAAAGTAGAAACAAAAGATAATTATAACGGAGTAAAAAATTTATTTAAAATAGCACGGGTAAATATACCTGTAATAATAGAAAATCAAGATTATAATTCACATGTAGGAAGAATAGAATTTTACCTCAGAATACAGTTTAATAGTGGTAAATTTTGTCAAGACAATTATAAATTAGTAGTAGAGGGAAATGTAGAAGGATTATCTAAAAAGACTTTTAACTATGTTTTTGATGTAAAAATGGAAGAATATGAGCATATACAGTTTATTTTGGCTTATGCTGATAAAATAAGCACTTTTACTCCCGAGAGTTATGTTTTCTCAGACATGTTTAGAGGATTCCTCTATGTTTCTGAAAAAAGTATTACTCCTCTTCAGGCAAATTTACCAAATCCCCCGCCAAGAAAACCGACTCCATTAAATATTGAAGATGGGGACTGGTTTACTGATGGGTCAAAAATTGTTCTTAGTGAAAAAAAAGAAATAATAAAAGAGTTTTTTGGCACAAAATCAATAATTAAAATATATAGAATTTTTACAATGAATCCTGATGGAACAAATAAACAAGAAATCGAACTAAAACTTGATCAGAAAACCAATAATGAAATAATGTCTGAAGAACATGTTGCCCCTCTAATTTCCCCCGATGGACAAAAAATTGCTTTTGTAGTTGGGCGATATGACCATGATTTATTTATTTATACAATGGATATAGATGGAAATAATATACAAAGAATTGCAGGTGGATTTTCATCACTTGCTTATTCCTGGCTTTCTAATGATGAAATAGCCCTTTGGGGTTCTTCATATTCTTATGGTCATTCTCTTGATATTGATATTTTCTATACTAGTAATGAAAGTTATTTTTACATTATAGATTTAAAAAATAAAATTATGCACAGAACAATAGATCCTTTGGAAGCCCTACAATGTGGAAAAATTGTTACACATTCAGGACAGGAAATAATCACAAAAGATTTGTTGAAAAACAACTGAAATATCGAGAATACTATTGAATAAGATAAAACAAATTGGTTTTAGGCAGAATTTATGTTGAAAATTTATTATAATTTATAGGAGTAAATATATTTAACAAGATAAGGGATGTAGAATGATGGTCAGTAATAATAGAATAAACAGAAAAAGTAGTTGTCCTAAAAGAGGCAGGAGAATTTTATACTCAGGAATTCTTTTTATAATTCTTTTAGTTATATCCTATATGTTATCTTACGACTTGGCTCTGGCTCTTGATTTGGATAATATATTAAGAGACATATTCAATCCAAACTCATCACAACCAACAAACTTATTCAATGAATTAAGGAATAATATAAATTTACCTCCACCAACATCTAATACTATAAAGAAGAAAATAAATCCAAAAGAGAGACAAATGTCAATATTTGCGAAGGAAATTATCGAAGAGAGAAGGGTTCCTGATGGTCTTAAAGAAGAGTGGAGGAATCAAAATAAATATGGTGGTATCGTCAATTCTTCTTACACAAAGAAAGCCAAAGGTAGAGTAATTTCACATGACACATTAGAATTACCACCCGATAGAATAGCAAAAGTTAAAATGAGGACATACTGTTTAGATAGGCCACTTCCTGCACCTTCGTCTGGCGAAAAAATGCATCTTTTATCTGTGAATGAATTGCTTAATAAAGAGTTCATACCTATTTACGAAAGGCTAATGAGTTATTCCGCTTCTCATCCAGAAAAAAATTTGCAAATACAAAGAATAGCCTGGTTTATGAGGTATCTAAGTGAAGAAATATATGTTCCATCCTACGACCTCGTCAATGAAGATAGAGCATTATTAGAAGAAATTTATCCAGGTAGCATGGGAATAATTGAGAAACAGAAGAATAAAATTTTAGTGAAACAACAGTTCTCAAAATTTGTAAATGTTTTAATGGATAAGGCATTACCACCCGAAGTAAGAGGAGTTCTAGCAAATCTTTCTAATCTTGGATTTGATATTAATAACCCACCCCGTAATTTGGAAATGGCAAACGACATCGTCGCGAAAACTTTACAAATTATAAATAGTATGCAACCACAAGGAAATATAACAGAGGATTACAGTGAATATACACTACTTCCTAACGATATCGCAGTAAAGACAGAACATCCAGGTGGAGCCAGTTCCACTGTCCTTACAGTAGCAAATCCTACACCTGAAGTTAAAACTATAGATTTTAAGCAATATGCATTAGAACCAGGCCGGTCTGCGCAAAGATTGGGTCTTGGAGGTATAGAAGATGTTGAATGGATTGAAAATAACACTATAGACGGAGATAATATACAAGCCAATAATATACAAAATAATACTACACAAGAAGAAAGTAATCAAAATAATGAATGTCCATGCTCTAAGGATATGCATCAACAACAAGTAGATTTTCAAAAGTGGGGGTGGCCTAATCCAATTGATAGTAAATATATGTATATTGGTTCCTATAACGGTTTTCTTGACCCGAAATACCCTAGAAATTATGGAAATCATTTAGGAATGGACCTATTTGGATTTGACCCAACAACAAAAGAAGACTTAGAAATTCCTTTAAATACTCCTGTATGTTCAATGTGTAAAGGGACTGTAGAAGAAGATGCATTATTTGTGGGAAGCGATGTTGGAGATGTATATAAATCAATGATAGCAATAAAATGTGATGAAGGTCCATGTATAATTTATGGTCATATAAGGCAAGCCAAAGATTATTCATTAAAAAAAGGGGATAATGTTAAAATTCGTCAAAAAATTGGAGTAATAGGACCTATCACCGATACTAGTGCTTTGAAGAAGAGTCACCTCCATTTAGGAGTTAATACCAATTGCTGGGTATATTATTACCATGACTATGAAGAAAGAACTGGTAACTATGCGGGCTGGGGAATAGCACCAATAATGGAAATACCTAAAATAGAAAAAATAGCAAAAGATAAAGGATGGGTTGACCCATTATTTTACTTTTGTAATAATCCTAATCCTGTTCCTGTAACTTTTTCTATAGACAATACATCACAGATGAATATTGTTCGCTCATCTAATAATGAAATATACAATATAGATTGGTCCAAAGCACAGCAAAATGGATGGGAAAACCCATTAGGAAAATTTGCAAAATTAACTACCTCTATAAATTATGATTTTGATTCAAAATACTACTCTACTACTCCCAATAATAGAAATAAAAGGCATACTGGTATTGACATTTACGCGGGTATAGATGCTGATGTTTATGCTATAGCACCGGGTTATGTAGAAGAGGTAATCTCCGGGGATAATCCTGAACAAATGGTAGTAATTATTCGCCATAATGGATTTGACAAAAATGGCAAACAGAAAAGTTTCTTTACAGTATATGGAAATGTTAAAGCAAAAAAACATATTAAAGTAGGAATACTTATAAGTGCTAAAGAATCTATTGGTAATATTGTACCTACAGGGAAATTTTCACATTTGCATTTTAGTATTAATACTTCCCCAAAAATAGAAGATTTTAAAATGACATTTGATGATGGTAGGCAAATTGGATGGGGAAGAACCCATATAAGCATTGACCCAAAAAGGGTTGGATGGGTTGACCCTATTAACTTTTTAAGTAAACTTCGTGCTACTTTAGGAATAAGTCCTATAAATTCTAACGAAGCCTTACAAATTATTTCTTCTCTCAATATTCTTGAATCACCTCCCTACAGAGTAGGAGAAACAATCCACGCTGAATTTACCATAAAAAATGTAGGGACTATGCCCATAGAACTTACTGTTCTAACCGTTGGTGGGAGGCTTAATGATACTTGCCCACAAGACAAATGCCCTGATTTTGAATGGGAAAGAGGTATTGTTTTAAATCCTGAAGAAACTTATGATTATAGTGGTTCATTGAAAATTGAAGCACCAGGCACTTATCATTTCTTTACTACTTGTAGAACAGAAGAAGGTTGGGATACAAATATATCAACAGCACCTGGAATCATAAATACTGTGGATATAGTAGTTGAGTCCTCTTATTCCCAAATAGATTCTAAACAGGCAAGCATAGGAACATGTAAGAAACATTTTGTATATACCCATAGCACACACCTGATAATAGTTTAAACATAAAACTATAAAATAAATAGAAATACACAATTTATATTTCAATTGAATTTTTAACTAATTTTTTTTAATAGGCCTGGGTTGTTCATCTATTTTGACAAAAACCATGTCTATTATTTTGTTGTTTTTAAATTTCTTGACTATTGACATTGCTTTATCTTTTTCATGCTGGGTTGTAGATCCCCTTAAAATAATCTCTAAATCTTTATTAAACTCCGCTGTAATATCATATACACCGCCATTTCTTAATGCTCTATTAATATCATTTTCATGTTTAGATGGGCTTATTTTAGACTGTTTAGGCGTAGTTTTTTGAACAGGAGTTTCAACTTGAATCTCATTCTTAATCTCTTTTGCTTCACCAAATTCCTCGACTATATTCTCTGCTAATATTTTATCCCGGGGGTCATTTACTCTACCCAAAAGGGCAACTGATAAATCATTATTAACTTTTGCACTGACATTTTTTAAACCTTTATCTCTTAATTCTGTGTTAATGTTATCCTCGAGTTTATATATATCAATTACATAAGGTTCAGATTTGGCCGGCATACTAGTAGATTCTTCAACCGAAATCTCATTCCGAATTCCTTTAATCTCTTTGAACTTTTGTTGTGCTATATGCTCTGCTAACATCTTATCCCGTATGTCATTTACTTTGCCCACAAGAATAACTGATAAATCATTGTTCACAATAGAATGAACATTAACCAAATTATTATTCTTTAATTCATTATTTATAGTCTCTTCTATTTTGTTAAATTCAATAGGTTCAGGTGGAGACTCAGGTGAAGGCTCTGGTAGAGGCTTAGGAATATCAGGTGGCTGAGCAGGCGTCTCCTCTGCATGTTCAACTATCGGATTTTTTTGTATAACTTTTGTTATCTCTTTTACACCATTATTAATTTTGTCTAATATATTATCCATTTTCCCAGAAAAATAAAAATAACTTCCTGCTCCCACAAGGACAGAAATAAAGCCATAAATAAAAATCCGTGCCAATAAATGAGTATAAAATTTCTTTTTATGTTTATTAACTTTAACTTCCATTTCTGGTTTTGTATCTATAGGCTTAATTTTAGGCCTCATTTTCTTCACTAGTGAATCGCCATCTTTTTTGCAGAATCTTGCTGTTGGTGGATATTCTTGTCCACATTTTGGACAAACAAGTAGATATGTTAATTTTTCTGATTCTTCTTTCTTATCTATTGGCTTTTCCTCTGGCTTTTCTTTTGCAATATCATTTGATTCTGTTGACTTTACTTCACTATTTATAACTTCTGATATAGGTTCAGATATGGGTTCAACCACATTTTCAGTTTCAATTTTTTCATCTGATATTTTTTGTTTTTGATCTTCTTTTTTGATGGAAGAAATATCTTGCAATAAAGTCCCATCCTTTTTACAAAATTTAGTGTTAACAGGATAAGATGTCCCACATTGAGAACAAATGATAGTATTTTCATCCCGATTTTTTTTGACTTCAACTTTTGTCCCACATTTTGGACAAAATTTTATTGTATCTGGAATACTTGCTTTACATTTTTCACAAATCATAACCATCTCGCTTTTTTACTAAAGTTTCCCTCCACAATTTGTGCAGAATTTTGCTGTTTCCAAATTCTCTTTTCCACATTGAGCACAATAAACAGTGTTCGAAATGGCTCTTCTTTTAATTATTGTCTTATTAATAATTATAACAACTAAAATTATAGCAAAAAGAATAATGAGGCATTTTAATATTAATATAATGATTCTTAAAATTGTGCTTCCCCATTTTTCTGGTTCCTGTTTTATAAGAGTACCAAAAGATTCTACTATTATTTTATTCCCATCTATTTTCCCTCTAAAACTGCCATTCTCTAACTTTATGGTTATAATGCTTTCCTCTTTACTATCAATATCCCATTCACCAAAATAAGTAAATATAACTTTACCATCATTTTTAAATTCAATATAACCAGTAGGATAAGAGTTTCCAGTATCTTCCCATTCATACAAACTATATTTATCCCAAAGAACCCAATTTCCTGATTTTCTAATTTGTTTACCTCCATTGTTTTTTATCAATCTTGCTATTTTAAATACCATTATATTATCCTCGGATAATATCCCTTCTTCTATCTTTGACTTATCTCCCCAAAAGGAAGCTATTTGGATTAAATTTTCTTTAATCTTCCATCTCCCTGATGAATTTACTATACATGTTCCATCACTTCTAAACTCGAAGAAATTATCATAATCCTTAATGTTTTCTATTGAATATTTACCGATAATACTATCTATCTTAATCTTATTATGAATCGTATCTTTAATGGTTTCATCTCTGAAAGGTGTAGGATTTTTATCTTCTAAGTAAATCCCTGATAATTCCCATCTACCATATTTAGTTCCCGAGCAGACTAATGCTTTACCCCTATATGTTTTATCTAACTTTAAATTTGATAAAAATGATGTCGCTTCAATCAATTCTTCCAAACATGGAAAATCCTTTTTTAATGAATACGAAAATCCTATATCGAGAATTTTACCTGCTACTGGGTCTTCACGCTCGTTTACATAATCAATAGATTCTAACTTTCTTGTGGCTAATTTAATTCGAAACTCTTTTCCTATCACAGCCATTCCTAAAAAACTGTCAAATTGGAGAAAACTTTCCCCCTTTTTCACATTATAAATATATGGTTTTATTTTGTCAGAATAAATTAATATTTCATGCTCGGATTCCTCAATATATGGTGGTCCTAAAATACTTTTCTGTTGTCTTATTTTTATCTTTTTAACTGTAACAAAACCATTTTTTATCAAAACATTTAATACACCCTTATCAATTCGTTTCCCTGAACTAGTAAAATTAAAGAAAACGGGTTGAATTTCATTTTTTAGTTTTTCTATATCCCTTGGGTCCTCAGTCGGGAGAGTAAGTATAATAGGAATTGTAAATTCGGAATTTTTGAAAATTAAGTTATTTACTTCCCTCGGAATTTTTGACTTGCAGTTTAACTGAATCACAACTATGGTTAATGACAATATCAAAATAGTAATCTTTTTCATATCTTAATAATATCCCCTATCTAAATTTAATATGATCACTATTTATTATTTATAAAAAATATTGTAAATTTTCCCATTTCTTTTAATTATTTAATATTTATGTATTTTGTAAATTCAAATTTTTAACATACAAATTAATTTACAACACTTAGAATAAATATAGTTTAATATTATTTGCGATATTAAGTCTCTCATTTCTATTGAAACTGTTTTTTAACAGATGGAATACAAAGATAGAATATCATTGCAAATTTTTGTATATCGATTATAATAGAGAATAAGAATCCTATAATGCCTAATTTTAATACTTCACTCAAACAATCCACAACAAGAGATAGAATTAACATTACTATAGCGAGTATTCTTCCCCACTCTTTGAGATTCCAAATACCATAAGTAGCCGTTGTATAAAATATTCCACAAATAAATATAAGTTCTACGATGATTCCAATGCCTATTATTTGAAGTGTTTTATTAACTCCTATTGGTAATTCTCTTATTATTTCAGAAGGTATTGATACAGCAACTCCATACATAAAAGATAATACAAGGTAAGCAATAATCAATACAAACCCATAGATAGCACAGCAGATTGTAACAAATACAATACCCATAGATTTCTTTTTATCAGGCTTGATAGTAGGCGTGTCTATCATTTGTAAGGTTTCACCAATTTTTGTTCCACAATTAGGACAAAAAGTAGCGCCTTCTCGAATAGTATTACCACATTCTGTGCAAAACATATCATACCCTTTCTATTATTCTATTTTTGTTCCACATTTCATACAAAACTTTACATTTTCTATTAGGACTGTCCCACATGTAGGACAAGTTTTATTCATATTTTCTCCTTCTTTGATAGAAGAACCACAACTCATACAAAACTTTGAATCTGATTTATTGTATGCTTTACATTTTGGGCAAATGATAACATCTGATTCATATTTCGTTTTTAAAAATTCAATCTCTATCTGTTGGATAGCATTCTCTAATTCTGTTCGTTTCTTAAATAATGGGATTATCTCATTATAGTCTGCCCTTAGCTTTTCTTCATCCAAAGCACCTTTATTAAGCATTTCATAAACCTTTTCACCTAAGGCTCGAAATCTGGTATCTATTGAATTTTGAATATCTTTAATTTCACTTTCCAGTTTCTTTTTCTCTATAATTGTTTTACCTTTTGAAACTGCTGTTTTTATGCTTTTATTAATTTTCCCAGTTGATTTTTCAAAAAAATTTTCCATTAATATTTCTCCTACTCTTACTAGATTTTTATGTTTAGAACTAACCTTTTTAAGAGTGAGATGTTTAATTTTTCAGAATCTATAAAAATGAGATATTTTACCATAAATTTTATTATACTTTAACATCCTTATATGTGTCCAATAATTATATGAAACTTTACATATATTAATAATAAACTATATATCACTTTGCTTAAAAATAATATTTATAAGTATATAATATAATCTATTATATGAGTAGAATAAGATAAGGAGAATAAAACATGGATGCGATAGAAGCAATTAGAAAGCGGCGTGCTGTCAGAAAGTATCTTGACAAAGAGGTGTCAAGAGAAGTATTAGAAACCATAGTAGATTGTGCTAGGCTTGCAGCGACAGCAAGGAATGAACAGCCCTGGGAATTTATTGTAATTGTAGACAAGGAACTAAAAAAGAGAGTGGCTGAACAAACAGATAATGGTAGATTTATTAGTGAAGCAGGAGCCTGTATAGCGGTCGTATGCAAAGATACAAAATATTATATTGAAGATGGTTCTTCTGCGACTCAAAACATGCTTGTTGCTGCAACGGCTTTGGGGCTCGGTTCATGTTGGGTCGCTGGCGATAAAAAACCTTATTGTTCCTCTATATTAAAACTACTGGATGTCCCCTCATCTTATCGTTTAGTTAGTTTGGTTGCTATTGGATATGCAGTATCTATTCCATCTCCGCACAAGAGAAGTCTAAATGATGTTCTACACTGGAATTCGTTTTAAGATTTTTTTGTATTTTTAAACATTATCAGTGTTACTGTAAATTGAAATGGACTATATTCAGTAAAAATACCTTAATTTGACTTTTTCGGTAACACCAGGAGTGTTAATCCGCATAACCATATATGTAGTTGTTGTTATTTTCATTTATGCGTATGGATTGAGAAGATTTCCCCATATTACGCAATTCTACCTCGTAATTATTATCTCTATCATTAAAGCGATAACGGTAAGTATCACCATAGGTAGTGGTTGAACCTGAAATTGAGTTTTGGTCACTACGGAGATACAAACTACCTCCTGAGTTCTGTTGATAATTATCTGCCCTCCATGTGTTTGAGCCTTCTTTACCATTGTGCGTAATATTGTAATCAATATGGTTTCTTGTCTTATAAAAACTACCTGACACATATTCTCCATTTGTATTGCGAACATAAAAATTTCCACTATTACTCCCTGTTTTTCGTATATCTCCATACCACCCATCCAAGGATACTCGTTTTGTATCTGAAATAGTATCAGATTCTTCTCTTTTGCTATTTCTGAACATGGCATCAACTGTCCCCACAACAGTAGGGATAATAGGTGTTAGTCTTTCTGATTCTTTACTAGCACTGTTGTTGGGTACTCGCATTTTTGAATAAGATGTAGTTGAATTATTTACAGGGGTGCGATAAGAAGGTAGGGTTTGTGGTAAAAAAATTTTTTCATCCGTATTTGTTCCTCTATTTCCCCAAAAAGGAGATGGATGATGTAAAACTAGAGGTTTACCCATGTATCTAAATGCTTCCTCTAAATATGGGTTATACAAATCTCGTTCATCTACTATTTGCCCACCATAACGAGGCTGGATTCTATTAGCATTTATCCCCCCTACTGTAAAATCGTTATTAACTAATCTCTTACCTCCGAAAGATACTGAACCTCTCCTTTGTGAGTTGTTGTAATATTGAGAATAAGTAGGTATAGATATTAAAAGAACCGCACATAAGATAATAAATCTATAAATAAATCTCCTTTTCATTATCCTACTTCCTTCTATTTAAATAACGGACAAACTGTTACAATTATTTAATAAATTTAAAGAAAATACATAATTTAAAAAAACGGCAATATTAAAATCCGGGGTCGGAATTTTGTTGTTCTTCAGGGGGTGTAGTAATGGGGGGTGTTGTTTCATTTTTTTCAGGAAGACTCTCTGTAATAGGTGGAGAAGTTGTCGTGGATTCTATTGAAGGTGGGGCAGTCTGTTGAATTGTCTCACCCTCTATAGGTTCAACAAGTTTTTCTTCAGGGACAGGTTCAATCTCTTTTTTAGGGATAGGACGGTAAATGGGTGGAGCGGTCCCTTCTACATAAGCTTCTACATAAGAGCCACCGAGCGAACCTGTAGCACGATTAATGTTAAAAAATTGTACACCTGGGGGCACAGTAAAATTGCGGACAGGCAGACCTTTTTCTGCAACCATCATAAAATCAACCCATACTGGACAAGCTAATCTCCCACCTGTATAATTTGCTCCTCT
>DAOOVZ010000009.1:24753-31280 GCA_035370665.1 Candidatus Hydrogenedens sp. | reverse complement strand
GAAGAGAGTTATCAATACTTTTACATATCAACTAACTTAATTTTTCAAAGGTTTCTATATATCATTTTAGTTCCATGATATTTGGAGGTAGTTCTTGTAATAGTGATTGAACACCTTGCTTAAAGCCGTTTTCAATATTCTCTTTAATCACATAATTAGCAAGTTCATTGCTTATTTGTTTAAGGGAATTTTGTAAATCAAAGTTAGGATATTTTCCTGAAAAATTCTTTGCACTTTCTAATAATCGTCCTTTAAGTTCCTCTATTTTTGTATTTACAATGCGTATTCCTCGATTTTTCTGTTGGCTTTCGAGTGGGAATTCATCAGTTATCTCGTTGTATGTCAATAGTGCCTGTTTTAATAGAACGATGGCTTCAGCAATTCTTCCTGTAAGTGCTTCCTGCTCTGCTGTGCTTTGTAGTTTTTCTGCTCTTTCTAATGCTTCTTTGGCTTGGGCAAGCCGTGCATCTCGTTCTTTTATATCATGTTCGGTTTCTAATCGTAGCCTTTCTGCGTTAGGGTGCAATGGGTCTGCACTTGCAGCATTTTTGAACCAATCCAGTGCCTCTTCAAGTTTCTTCGTTTCACGGGCTTTATTCCCCATGTCTATATAGTAATCGGCTATTTTCCGAGCAATTTCTTTACGATTGGGATTTAAGTTTAGTGCATTCTTGTATTGTTGTATTGCAATTTCGCTTACCCCAGCGTTTAGAAGTGCATCGCCTATTTGTATATACATGTTTTCTGTAAAGGTTACTAATTCATTTAATTTTTGAAGATTTATCTTTATCTCTTCTGGATTTCCTCTTCTCGCATAAAAAAGTCCGCCTTGAATTGCATAATCTCTCAAAATAGTATCACTTACTGAACTCACAACCTGACCTGGAATTAATATGGTGAACCAGACATCAGCCACTGCATTTAGTGAGATACTTACACATTCTGCTAATGTTGTTGAAGCCGTGCCCTTGAAGCCAATATTTGTCTTGTATTCTTGTTCAACAATCATATCCCTTGAAGAAATCTGGCGTTTAAGTTGAGCAAAATATACAGAAGGATTGACTCTCTGCCGTGGTGTAGTTCGTAATGAAACTTTTTCTATCATTTTCTCAACATCAGAGTTATACAGTGTCCGAAGTGTATTATCGGAGTTTTGTAGGGGAGAGGTTGCCTGTGCAGTTATTTTTCCTAAAACACCTAAACGAAAAGCATAATACGGGTCTATCTTTTTAGGCTTCACGGCTATAAGTAAGTTTATTTCAGTTTCAATAGCACGGACAGGGTCAGTTTTAGATGTCGGAACAAGTAAGTAAAGTTCCTCATCTGTTATAGCTGCTCCATTTCTTATATCTGTTTCAAGTTTTTTTAACGAAGCGTTTAATTCTTTATCCAAAAGATGAATAGCATTACTAATTATTGAGATTTGTGCAGTTGGACCCCAACAATATCCAGAGATGGAGAAAACCAATAATAAAGAGATAATCAAAAATAATTTTTTGTTCATAAATGAGCCAATCCTTATTGTGTTGCAATGGTTGTCTGTGGTGTTGTTGGATTAGTTAAAAGAGTCTGTTCGATTTGTTCCATTAAAACTTCAATCTCTGCCGTAGAATAATTTGGCATAACTTTTTTTACTATTTGGATATAAGTTTTTAGGTTATTTAAGCCTTCTGATAAAACACCTCTTCGAATATATAACAAGCCATTTTCAAGATATGCAGGTGCATAGTTAGGGTCTTTTTGAATTGCACTTGCAAAACACTGCTGGGCTGTATTCATGTCGTCATTAGATAAAGCGATTCTTCCTTCAACCAGATAACTTCGTGAGGTTAGTTGTCCTTTATTCTTGATAGCCTGTATAAGTTCCATTGCCTTACTAATATTATCCTGTTGATAATAAATCAGTGCCAGGTCCAGAGTCGCATCAATAGAATAATTTCCTTCTGTATTTTTTATTTTTTCTAATTCTACTATCGCTTCCGTAGTCAAACCTGATTGCAGTAATGATAAGGCATACAAATAATTAAATACATTGGGCAATCTTTCTCGGGATTTTAAGGTTTGTAATATTTGTAAAGTTCTATTTGCGTCACCGGATTTAAGTATCTGACATGCGAAGAAAACCTTTTCAGCATCACTGAGTTCTTGTATATTAGATTCAATCAAAGATAAATATTTTTGTCTATTTTTTTCATCATTACGAATTTCTGTTAGTTGCAATAGTAATACTGCTGTTTTAGGTGTAATATTTTCGTCATTTATTAAATTTATCACTGCGTCATAATTTCCATGCGAAATAAGTAAAGCGATGACACTCTCCATGTTTGATTTTACCCCTGTTGCAAGAGATACTAATTGCTCATCATTTTGAGTATTAGAGGTATTGCTTTCTCCGAGAAGACTTAGCATTTTTAAATCGTTTCGTTCTGGATATAATTCAGTGAGTTTTTTAAGGTATTTTGTTTGCTGTTCCTTATTGTTTTTCTTTATTGCGGCATACAGGGCTAACCAGATAGCATCTATATTTTTGTTGTCTATCTCAATAGTTTTATCAAATTCGACTAATGCCTCATCAAATTGATTGTTTTTCAAATGTAACTTCCCAAGAATGAAATGAGCGCGTAGATTTTTTGGTTTTTTTTCAATGTATTTCTGCAAAATATCTATTGCACCTAACGGGTTTGTCTGACTTAAACTAATTGCACTTGATATAGGGTCGTAAGTGAAATAAACTATTCCAACACCTACAAGAACTAATATAAGGACAATAATCAAACCATATATTAAATACTTTTTCCCAAATGAGGGAAGTTTGATTCTTCTTTCATGTGGTTTTTCTTGAACTATTTTACTCCCTGTGAGAAGGTTTGTGCCGCAATATATACAAATAATGTCTGTTTTATTGACTGGCGATTTGCAATTAGGGCATATCCCTTGTGTTTGTGATTCAGTCGTAGTTTTGGGCTGATTAGTAATCGTAGCTAATTTAATTGGGGCGCCGCAATGTGGACATTGCGTTGCATCCTCGTTTATAGGTTTTTCACAATAGGGGCATAGAACCATAACATATCCTTTTTAATCTTTATGAAAATGTTGCTCTTTTTCTAACATACTAATATAATCTTGCTCTAATTTATTATTACAATGTTTACAATTTGTTCTACTGATATTATTCCTGCGTCCACAAAATTTACATTTTGGGAAAAACAAAGGGGGGATAGAAATTATAGTAATTATCAAAATAATACTGACCATTACCAGCAAATAACCTATACGCATACTCTATTTCCATTCTCTTTATATAATATTGTAAACAATTTCTTTATTAGATTATAACCTTATTAGAAAAAAAATGCACATAAAAAATTTATGGTATTATTTCAGTAACGGAATTAACAATCTGAGAGGGACGATATGAATACCTTTTAACATCGTCTAAAGTTGTTACACCGGTAAGGACAAGTATAGTTTCAACTCCTGTCTGGACACCAGCCACAATATCTGTATCCATACGGTCACCAATAATTACTGTATTTTCAGAATGTGCTCCAAGATAATTCATAGCACTTCTTATCATAAACGGATTGGGTTTCCCAATGTAAAAAGGAGGTATACCAGTAGCCTTTTCAATAAGTGCAGCCATAGCACCGCATGCAGGCACTATACCTGTTTCCGTCGGTCCTAATGCGTCTGGATTAGTAGCAATAAACCTTGAACCATTACATATTAATCTAACTGCCTGTGTAATTTGGTCAAAATTGTAATTTGTCGTTTCACCCAATACTACATAGTCAGGATTATATTCTGTAATAATATAACCTGCCTGATGGATTGCAGTGGTCAGTCCACTTTCACCCAATACAAACGCCGTTCCCTTTGGCTTCTGCATCTTTAAAAACATTCCTACCGCCATTGCAGAGGTAAATATGTTTTCATAAGGAATGTCAAGGTCGAAAACTTTTAAACGATGTGATAAATCCTGAGGTGTGAATTTAGGATTGTTTGTTAAAACTAAAAAATTACAGTGTTTCTCTATCAATCGTTTTATAAATTCGTTTGCACCCGGGATAACTGATTGCCCCCTTACCAATACCCCATCCATATCTATAAGATAATTCTTTGTTTCTTTATTAGAAAGTGCATTCATTAATTTACTCCAAAAAATAAACTTTTCCAAATACTTTTGATATAATCTAAATAGTCAAGATTATATATTATAAAACTTATATCCCGGCATTAAAAATTTTTATAGGGAGTTAAAAAGTGAATTACAAAAAGATGATGTTTTTAGAAATAGTTATTATTTCTTTATTTCTTGTTTTAACCTCTTGCAGAACCATTGCAGGACAGCCCAGAATTAAAAATGCAGAGATTATACCTCCTGAATTGAGTCCTGGTAGTTCCGCAGTAATACAAGTAGTTGTTAAAGACAAACATCATGTGGTCCGAAAGGTAGAAGGGGTTGTTAAAGAAGACCCAAGAATTAAACTTAAATTAAGAGATGATGGAATGGAACCAGATAAAAAAGCAAATGATGGCATCTGGGTCTTAAAAGTTGATGTGCCCACTGAGGCGGTTCCGGGTAAATTTACACTCGAAGTTGATGCCTACAATAAGGATGGGATGTCAGTAAAGATTCGAGACAAAGGAGAAGTATTTCCATTACATCTGGAAATTCCTATTATTATAAAATAATAATGTGTTCCTTTTAGAATGATTTTATATCCTCTCATATATTCCATTTTACTAATAGTCAATAGTGATATATCAGAACTATCTCCAAATATACTTTTTTTGACAGTAGATACTCTGCGTGCAGACCATTTGTCCTGTTATGGCTATCAACTTCCCTTAACACCGAATATAGACAGACTTGCCCAACAAGGGATTGTTTTTGAAAATTGCATTACAGAAGTGCCGCTTACATGTCCTTCATTTTCATCTATGTTGACTTCTCAATTTCCACGGACAATCGGCGTAACAAGAAATGGGCTAAAAATATCTAAAAAGAGAATAACTGTTCCTGAAATACTAAAAAAGAATGGCTATTTTACCTTTTGTATTCAGAGTAACTGGACATTAAAGGCGAAATTAAGTGGTTTACATAAAGGTTTTGATATTTATGATGACAATCTTCATTCAAAGAGATGGGGTATTTTTTCATCAGAGCGTTTAGCAGATGAGGTAACGGAAAAAGCCATAAATACACTCAAAAATAGGCCTAAAAATAAACCATTTTTTGGTTGGGTTCACTATTCTGACCCTCATGCTCCATATCATTTTCGGAAAGATTACAACCTTCATACTGAACAAGCAAAAGAGGATAAAAGAATAACAAAGATTATAAATTATGATTCAGAAGTAAGATTTACTGATGAACAAATTGGCATTTTACTTCAACATTTGCCTGAAAACACCACAATAGTATTTGTTGCTGACCATGGTGAGAGTTTATATGAGCATAATTATCTTGGACATGGTAGGAAACTTTATCAGAATGAAGTCAGAATACCTTTTATCATTGTCTCTGAAGGGGTAGAAACAAGTCGAACAAATGTCCCTGTTCGGGGTATAGATGTAGGACCTACCTTATTAGGCATAGCAAACATTCAAAAGGATAGGGATATGTTAGGATTGGATGTTCTAAAAGAACATGTTCATGAGAATAGAATTAGGGTGATAGAAACCTACGGAGGTGCTGTTCCAAAAATACCTATTATACATTTGTTAATGAAAAAGTCAGGTCCAATTATGCAATCTGTTATCGTTAACGATTGGAAATTAATTGTAAATAAGAGTAAGAAGGAACTTTATAACATACTTGACGACCCAAAAGAGGAAAAAAATGTCTCAAATAAATATCCAGATAAAGTATTAGAACTTCAAAAAGAAATTAGTAAATGGTCAAAAGCCACACCTATTCTAAAACATAAAGACGAGGAGGAACTGTCCAGTGAGGATTTAGAAGTTCTACGCTCTATGGGTTATCTGGACTAATTTATAATATAAAAGCATACTATTCTCCACGCCAGCCTCTATCAGGATAACTACAAATTGACCAGTTGCTAAAAATTTCACCTTTCTTTTCCCTAACACGAACCCAGTAGAAATATATAACAGGAGTTTTTCTCTCCCCCAAACAAGAAAAGTGGTTTTTAGTTATGGGTGATTCAGCAGTTGTGTCATAAAGATAGGGGAAAGTCGTTTTCCCTATGGATACTGCTGTATCACAATCGTATTCTTTGTTCCGGAAGATTTCATACTCGTAATTTTTTCCATAAGAATTGCTCATGTCCCAGGATATAAAAACATATCCATAATACTCTCCATCAGAGGCTATTATATTAGTAGGTGGCAGTGGCGTTTGAAGAATAGTCTCACCTTCATTAGAGCCTTCATAAATTCCTTCAATAGGGATTTCACCTTCAATGATGCCTTCCAAAGTTCCTTCCACTATGCCTTCACCTTCCTTTACCGTTTCACCTTCAACAATGCCTTCATTAGAGCCTTCATAAATTCCTTCAATA
>DAOOVZ010000009.1:0-24653 GCA_035370665.1 Candidatus Hydrogenedens sp. | reverse complement strand
TCACCTTCAACAACGCCTTCCAAAGTTCCTTCTTCTATGCCTTCACCTTCCTCTACCGTTTCACCTTCAACAATGCCTTCATTAGAGCCTTCATAAATTCCTTCAATAGGGATTTCACCTTCAACAACGCCTTCCAAAGTTCCTTCTTCTATGCCTTCACCTTCCTCTAATACAGGTTCTGGGTCTATAAAATCTGGGATGCCATTGTTGTTTCTATCCTCAACGCCTTCTTCACTATCGGGTATTCCATCGTTATCACTGTCAAGGTCTAAAAGATTAGGAATGCCATCACTATCAAAGTAATCAATACCTTCCAGGACATCTGGAATTCCATCCTTATCTGTGTCCCCCGATGTAATTATAGGGAAAAATTGAACCTTCTTCCCTTTTGGATTATGTGTAATAAATGAAATCAATCCATAGGTATTGTAATTAAAATAGTTTTCTTCATTAATAGCAACCGTTATTGATGAACTGCTTTTTGCATAAGAAAAAACATCTGACAAAGAATTAGATTCAATATGAATAGATTTTTCTTCTAAGTTATAGATAAATCTTTTTTTAGGTTGACCAGGAATTTGCTCTGGAACCTGGTCAACAATAACAGAAATGTCTTTAATAAATTTAGATTCACAAAAGAACCCTATGGTGCAGTTGTCTTTCTTTAGTTTCAAGTCGCTTGCTTTGACGGCAAGGACCATACAATTTGACTTAAACAAGTTTACATCGTATTCAGAACCTGGAAAGAAATTCAAAGGATATTCCACCTTTGTTTCATTCGATAAATTTGACAGAATAGAGACAAAGACATCGGAAGAAGGAGGAGGTGTGTTTCCTGAATAAGTAGTGCCATTATAGAGGGCATAATCTGTTCTACCATCGTTGTTTGCATCAATGTAGAATGTAAAACATACTTGACTTGGTGAACTCCATGTGTTATAGGTCGAAACAAAAAAATAGATAATTGAATTTTCTATATCTTCACTACTGGTTAAATATGGTAAGTTGTCTGTTATCCCCATAAATTGTATGTCCGCACAGGATAAATATTCCGATAATTTGTTTTGTTTTTTGCTTATTTCTTTCATTTCATATAAAGACAAAAAGGAAACCAGGTCATAAGGGAAATTTTCACCTGTATATAGTTCTTTTCCCTCCACTGTTAAAGACCCTGTATTTGAACCTGAAAAATCCAGATATGTAGGATATAAAGAGAGGTCAGATACAGGTTGAGGTTGTGCATATAACGAAATATATAAATATGCGTCAGTACTTGTATCCCTTAACGACAATATCCCACTAAATTCACTGAGCCAGGAACGATTTGGGTCATTGTATCTGAAATCAACCGAAGGGTCTTTGTCATGTTTTAATTGAGACGGTTCAATATTAAGTATTACAGGTAAATCTGCAAAACTGTTTGAAATTATCGGTGGTGTAATTGTTTGTGGAAGTTCAATGCTTACACCGGAAAGCGTTGAGGCAGGTATAAAGGTTAAATCAAAAGTTTTGGTCTGATTGGAACGATTCTCAATGCGGACCCATCTTTCCTCAATTGTAGGTTCTATCACCTCTTGTGTATCGAAACTAATAGACACGGCATCAGGATTGTCCCTGTCATAGAAAAAGAAGTCCGTTATCATATTATTAGAAAAATCATTTCTTCCTATACCTGCTACCTGGGGTGGTGAAATAATAATCTCACTGTTTCTAACCAGAAAGTTGTTATATACAGCATTATTCATAAGAATCGCTTTTATATTTTGTGGAGACAAATCAGGCTTGATTTCTTTTAATAAAGCAGTGAGTCCAGTGATATGCGGCGCAGACATAGAAGTTCCTGAGCGAATACTATTAATTGGATTTGACCCTAAATTCGCAGAACGGATGTGAATACCGGGTGCCGATATATCGGGTTTTAACATAACCTTTCCTGTTGAGTATATTGTTGGTCCCCGTGAAGAAAAATAAGCAGTTTGAGAAGGAATACCACCTGTCAGAATAGGGTCATTATCTTCACACGCACCGACAGCAATAACACTTTCCGCGGAGGCAGGTGTTGCAAGTGAAAAGATGGCATCACCTCTATTGCCAGCAGAAACAACTACAACCGTTCCGACTTTTGAAGCATTATTACATGCAATCGCTTCAGGGCTATCAGCAAAACCAAAATCTTCACCTAACGACATGTTAAGTATGTCCAGATGGTCTGAAAAGTCGCCATCTTGATTCGGGTCAATTGCCCACTCAATTGCGGGAATTAAAATCTCACTTTTTGGTGCAGTTGAAAATATTTTTAAGGCATATAATTCTGTTTTGGGAGCAACACCAGGATTAACAAAGAATGGGATACTCATTAATTGCTGGGTATATTCAAAAGTATAAGTAGCCCCACTGTTCAAAATCCCATATCCACCAATAATCCCTGCAACATGAGTGCCATGTCCTTGCTGGTCAAAAGGGTCTGCGTCTGGAACAGGGACATTTTTACCATAGACCTCAGGGTCATAATCTTCACCAACAAAATCATAACCACCCATAATTTTCGTGGTTGGAAATGGAACATCTCCAATTACAGTATGGTCATTATTGGAGTAATCTACATCTGCTCCTGAACCACCAAAATCCTTATGAATATAATCAATACCTGTATCAATTATACCTACCTTTACACCATTTCCTGTCGCTTTATATTTTCCCCAAACATAATTAGCACCTATAAATGGAATGCTATATGACAAATTAATACTTACGCGTGCTAAAAGAAGCACCGCTTTTACTTCTGGTTCTGACTCTATTCGTCTAATGGTTTCATAATCAATACATAATCCTACACCATTAAAGACCTTTTGAACCTGAAAAAGAATATTATTAGAATGACTTTTTTCTTTTAAAAGTTTATCTAAAAATAAATCCTGTTCCTTTTTTACATTTTCTATATGCTTTTTTAGCCTTTGCGATTTTTCGGATGAAGATATTTTCATATTTTCAATTTCTGAATAGAACTCAACTCCTGATGGAGTCTTTAATTCAATAATTACAGAAATACTTTCCTCTGAAACCGCAGTGATTGAAATTAGTAGTGAAAAGAATAGATATAGATAAATGCTAATTTTAAATTTTGAAATCATATAATTATAATGATAAAATAGGATTTTTAAAACATTTAAAGATTTTTTTATTAATTATATGGGATTAAGGTAGATGAAATGAAATAAGGTGACATTTGTATAAATAAAAAGAGAGGTTTTTTGTTAGACAAAATAATTAAGAGGAAGGGGATACAATGATGGAGAATAAAGTAGAGAAAATTGATGAACTTACTCGGGGAGTAGATGAGAGTTATCAGAAGCATAGGGAAATATTAAAAGTAACCCTAATCGGTGCGTTTCTTAATATTTTCCTTGTGGGACTAAAAATAATTGTGGGCTTTTTAATAAACAGTCAATCCCTTGTTGTAGATGGAGTTCACAGCCTTTCAGACCTGGTTACAGATGTTGCTGTAATTGTCGGAGAACGATATTGGAAAGCACCCGCGGATAAGGACCATCCTTATGGGCATGGAAGAATTGAAACGCTTATAACTGCCTTTATAGGTATAGTGTTAGGTCTTGTAGGTTTATATTTAGGGATACAGTCTATAAATTCTCTTAAAGCAGGGAATCGAGCAGATATTTATTCTATACCTATGGTAATAGTTGCACTCTTTTCAGTTATTTCCAAAGAATGGGTGTATAGGTACACTATCCGTGTAGGTAATAAAGTGCGTTCAACTGCGGTTATTGCTAATGCGTGGCATCATCGTTCTGATAGTTTAGGTGCTATTCCTGTCGTAATTGCAGGTATAGGAATAAGCATTAATCAGTCATATAATATATTAGACCCTATTGGTGCATTAATCGTAAGTGGCTTTATTCTATATACAGCCTACCAGTTGACTTTTCCTATGCTTAGTTTATTAATAGACCATGGTGTGAGTCCGGAAGAAATAGAAAAACTTGATAATATAGCCTTATCAATTGAAGGCGTTAAAAGTGTGCATGCTGTTAGAAGTCGTTCTATCGGTGGAGGAATTGCAATTGATTTACATGTTCGGGTTGAACCAAGTATGTCCGTTTATGATGGTCATATCATTGCGGGTAAAGTAAAGCGAGCACTTCTAAAAGATGGAGATAATGTTGTAGATGTTCTCGTGCATATTGAACCTGAAGGAACGCCATCAGAAAAACAGAAGGAAGAAATCTTAAATCAAAAGACCTGAAATATTGCACATTTAAGGTAAGAAAGTTCAGGCATTATCAGTAATTCAGGGTGGTCTGGTGCTGCACCATGAAATTCTAATAATCTAATTTTTTTTGATACATTTCGAGCAGACCTTTTTATAATTTCTCTAAAATCGGAAGGCGAAATAAAGTGGGAACAAGAACAGGTGATTAAAAATCCCCCTTTTTTAATATGTTGCATAGCAATAGAATTAAGTCGTTGATATTTCAAAAATGCTTTCTTAAAATCTTTCTTCTTAGCATAAGCAGGGGGGTCTAAAATAATTACATCATATTCGTCGCTATTATCCAGATATTTTTCAATTTCCATATCGTAAAAATCGGCTAATTTGGAATATCCATTGAGTTCAAGATTCTTTCTGGCTATTGTTATTGCTTCATGAGAAGAGTCAATTCCTGTTACATGTTTCGCCCCTCCCTGGATTGCATGACAACTCCATAATCCTATATAACAAAAGCCATCAAGCACATTTGCCCCTCCCATGTATTTCTGCGAATATATATAGTTCAATCTCTGGTCAAAGAAAAGTCCTGTTTTTTGTGCATTTTTTATGGGTATAACAAATTGAAGGTTGTTAATATTACAATGAACCTCATCAGGTATATCCTTTGGTGAAGTTTCAGATGATTTAAAATAAATGTCTTTAACACCATCAAAACTATTTATAGCCTCAATTAGTAAATTTTCATATCGAGTATAAAATTTACATTCTGAATTTACCACTACTAATGACTGGTATCTATCAATAATCAACCCCGGCAAACCATCACTTTCTGCATGCACCCAGCGATAAGCATTAGAACCTTTGAACAACTTTTGTCTCAGTTCTAATGCCATTTTTAACCGTTTTACAAAAAAATCCTTGTCTATCTTTTCTTGATGAAAACTGAGCACTCGTGCAAAAATACTTCCCCCGGATTGAACAAACCCCCTGCATATAAATCGCCCTTTTTTATCATAAACATCTATAATATCTCCATCTTCATAAGTATCTCTGGTTAATACTTCATCTTTGAAAATCCAGAAATGACCCCGAAGTAATCGTCTTTCCTCATTTTCCTGAATATGAACGATATGAATTGCTTTATTCATGAACCTGTTATACTACCTATTCGATGTGTTTCTTTCCACTTTTTTATAGTTTTGAGCAGGTAAAACCTTATTTTTTCCTCATCTTGTTTCTTCTCATAAGTTATCTCTTTCTTCCATTCACTAAAATCCTCTTTACCTTCTGGAATAAGCCCCTCTTCATAAGCATTAGTATATATCTCAACCTTATTTTGTGTAATTTGTGCAATTCCACCCATAACCGCAATCAGTTTTTTCTCTCCATTTTCCTGTTTAATCAAAACAATACCCATTTCCAGCGAGGTTATCAATGGTGTATGCCCTGGCAACACTGTTATTACACCATATTTGATAGGCAACGATACAGAAACGGCTTCTAAATTGACGGTTTCCATATTTAGTGCAAAAAGTTCAAATAAAAACTTGCGGTCACTCATACATGGGCTCCCATTTGTTTCGCCTTTTCTTTAACATCCTCAATTGTTCCACAATATAGAAAAGCAGATTCAGGGTAATGGTCATACTTCCCTGATAGTAGTTCAGAAAAACTTTCAATAGTCTCTTCTACTGTTACATATTTTCCTGGCACGCCTGTGAATTCTTCTGCAACGAAATTGGGCTGTGAAAAGAATCGTTGAATCCTGCGTGCACGATTTACAATTTGTTTGTCGTCCTCAGAAAGTTCCTCCATCCCCAATATAGCAATAATATCTTCTAAATCTTTATATCGTTGAAGAATCTGTTGGACTTCGCGCGCAATTCTGTAATGGGATTCTGTTATATATCGTAGGTCTAATAGCCTACTTGTGGAATCTAATGGGTCTACTGCTGGATAAATTCCCATCTCTACAATTTTACGGGACAGAACAATGGTAGCGTCTAAGTGCGTGAAGGTATTGGCAGGAGCAGGGTCAGTAAGGTCATCGGCAGGAACATATACCGCCTGAACAGAAGTAATTGACCCCCTTGTGGTAGAAACGATTCTCTCTTGAAGTTCTCCCATTTCTGTTGCCAATGTGGGCTGATAACCTACTGTGCTTGGCATCCTGCCCAATAAAGCAGATACCTCCGAGCCTGCCTGCGTAAAACGGAAAATATTGTCTATAAACAGGAGCACATCTTGCTGTTCTGTGTCCCGAAAATATTCCGCAATAGTAAGAGCCGTTAAAGCGACCCTTGCTCTTGCCCCAGGTGGTTCAGTCATCTGCCCAAAGATTAAGGCTGTCTTATTAAGCACCCCTGAATGCTGCATCTCTAACCACAAGTCATTCCCTTCGCGTGTCCGTTCTCCAACACCACCAAATACAGAAACGCCACCATGCTTTATAGCAACATTTCGGATTAGTTCCATAATTAAAACTGTTTTTCCGACCCCTGCACCACCGAAAAGACCTATTTTACCCCCTTTTGGAAAAGGTGCTAATAAATCAATAACTTTAATTCCTGTCTCAAAAATTTCCATTTTAGGATTAATATCGCGGTATTCAGGTGCTTTACGGTGTATTGACCAGTAATCTGGAGCCGTTAAGGGACCCTGTTCATCCACAGGTTCACCTATGACATTTAAAATTCTTCCCAGCACTTCTTTTCCAACAGGAGCACTAATGTGCCTTTCTAAATCTGTGACCTTCATACCCCGATATAATCCATCTGTGCTTTGCATAGCAACAGTTCGAACGATGTTATCCCCTAGATGTTGCATAACTTCCAGAATAACCTTTTGTTCCTCTTCTATTCGTATTTCCAGGGCATTATAAATTGGTGGCAAATCACCTGCTTCAAAACGAACATCAACTACGGGACCACTAATTTTTATTATATTTCCTTCTTTCATATAATTGTCCTATTCTAAAGATTCTGTTCCACTAATTACCTCTAACATTTCTCGTGTAATTAGTTCTTGCCTTGTTTTATTAAAAAGTATATTCAAATCCTGTAAGGTTTCATCTGCATTTTTCGTAGCGGATTCCATTGCTTGCATTCGAGCCAATTGCTCACAGGATAACGATTCCTGAAAAATTCGATGTAATTCGGATACTAAAAACATTTCACAAACCTTTGTTATTACATCATTCAACGAAGGTTCTACAAGCCAATTCTTTTTCATACCTTTCGTTTCTGGAACTTCTACCGTATTTATTGTCAAAGGAAGTATCTGTTCAAGTTCAATAGATGTCCTATATGAAAGACCCAACTTTGTATAAATAATATACACAGAATCAGAATCACCATTTATAATTTGATTGGATAATTCTTGCACTAAAGATGAGACTTTATCGAGAGAATATGCTTCAAAGAAGTCATCATATTTCTTTTGAATGGGTATTTTATGATATTTAAAAGCCTCATTACCCTTGTTGCCAATGGACATAAGATATATCTTTTTATCTTTGAACTTGCTTAGTAAAAATTCTCTTGCCCGTTGAATAATGAGTGTGTTAAATCCACCACATAATCCCTGGTCGCTTGTAATAACTAATAAGGTTATTTTGTTCAATACTTGTTTTGGCGATATTAAGGGATGGTTAGTCTCAAAATCAGGCATAGTGAGCAGGTTATTCCATAATTCCTCCAATCGTGAAGGCAACCTACGGCTCACTTCAAGTGCGGTTTGTGCCTTCTTGAGGCGAACCGTAGCAACCATTTTAATTGCCTTTGTTATTTTTTGTGTGCTTTTAATGGTTTTTATTCTATTCCGTAATTCTTGAATGCTGCCCATAATAATGCCTTTAAATTATTTACCCTCACGCCATTTCTCACTCAAAAATTTATTAATTGCAGATTCTAATTCCTTATTTATAGCATCTGTCCAGGCCTCTGTTGTTCCAAGATATGTATAAAGTTGGGAATAGGTGTCTTTTATGTAAGTTATTAGTTCTTTCTCAAATCTTGGTAAGGCGTCAATAGATATTTTGTCAGTTAATCCAGAGATTCCTGCATATATGATAATAATTTGTTCTGCAATAGGAACGGGCTCAAATCGTTTCTGGATTAATATTCTTGTAAGTCGTTTACCCCTTTCTAACTGCTCTTTTGATGATTCATCTAATTCACTTCCAAATTGGGCAAAGACTTCCAGTTCCCGATATTGTGCCATAATGACGCGTAAAGTTCCAGCAATTTTTTTCATAATAGGTGTTTGTGCGGCACCACCTACCCGCGAAACGCTTATTCCAGGATTTATAGCAGGTCGAATCCCCGAATAAAATAATGAGGATTCGAGATAAATCTGTCCATCTGTTATTGAAATTACATTCGTTGGGATATAAGCGGAAACATCCCCTTCTTGTGTTTCTATAATAGGAATGGCTGTGAGTGTGCCACCCCCTTTTGAAGGGTGTAGGCATGCTGCCCTTTCTAAAAGGCGGCTGTGAAGGTAGAATATATCGCCGGGATATGCTTCTCTTCCCGGTGGTCGTCTCAATAGTAGGGATATTTGACGGTAAGCCCCTGCATGTTTGGACAAATCGTCATACACTATCAAAACATGTTTCCCCTTATCCCTGAAGTATTCGCCTATAGCACAACCCGCAAAAGGTGCAAGATACTGCATGGGTGCAGGTTCTGATGCCGTTGCAGATACAATAATGGTATATTTCAATGCTCCAAAGGTTGTAAGGTCATTTACTATTTGTGCAACAGTTGAACGCTTCTGACCAATGGCTACATAGATACATATAACATCCTTATCTTTCTGGTTGATAATTGTGTCTATAGTAAGTGAAGTTTTTCCTGTCTGCCTATCTCCAATGATTAATTCCCGTTGACCTCTACCGATAGGTATCATGGAATCTATTGCTTTGATACCTGTATGTAAGGGTATGGTGACCGGTGTCCGTTCTACTATACCAGGTGCAATTCGTTCCACAGGGTAATGTTCCTCTGCTTGAATAGGTCCGCCTGTATCTACGGGTTCTCCGAGTGCGTTCACGACCCTACCCAAAAAGGCTTCACCTACGGGAACAGACGCAACCCTCCATGTCCGCTTGGCTGTATCTCCTTCTCTCGTTTGTTCATAGTCCCCAAGCAGTATGAGTCCAACATAGTCTTCCTCTAAATTGAAAACCATCCCTTTTACATCATGCGGTAAATCAATTAATTCACCCATAAAGGCGTTTTCCAGTCCAAATACCTGGGCTATCCCATCACCGCTCTGAATCACAGTGCCAGTCTCAGATACATCAATTGCACCTGAATATAGATTAATCTGCTCTTTTATAAGATTTGCAATTTCATCAATCTGTGGATTATGTGACATTTATAGAAATTTCCTTTTCCATAATTTCTTCTTTTAATTTTTCCAGTTGAGTCCGATAACTAAAATCGAAGGAGAAACCATAAAATTGAACAATGAGTCCTCCTAATATATGTGAATCAATATGCTTTACAAGTCGAACTCTTTTACCTGTAAACCGTTCAAGTGTATGTAGAAGAGACTGCTCCGAATCCGGAGTGAGTTTAGTTGCTGTTATAACTTCAACTTCAATTTGGTTTAACCATGGGTCAATCTTTTTAGCAAACAGCCTTGCCATTGAAGTTATCAAATCAACTCGATTATGTTTGATTAACAACTCACCAAGTTCTATAAAATAATCCGGGGGATTTGTAACCGACAAAATTTTTTTCAATAGTTTTGTTTTATCTTCAAAGGGTATGGCTGGATTCTTTAGAAAAGTAAGAATTTGAGGTTCATTTTTTATTAAATATGAGAGCACTTGATACGCCTTATTTATCCTTAATAGTTCATTTTCATCTTTGACAAAAGACTTTAAAGCCTCCGCGTATCGCTGTGCCAGTCTATTTTTTATTATTAGATTCATATTTATTCCTCTACTTAACTCATGACAGCATGGTTATTAAAAAATTAAATCTTTCAACTGTTTGTGCCAAACTCTCTGAATTCTCAGATATTGCCAATTTTTCCTCAACCTTATTAAAAGCCTCTTCAATTAATAATCGTTTCATATTTTTGACGCAATTCAAAATCTCTTCTCTTTTTTTAGTTTCCAATAGAAATTCAATTTGCTCTTTTGCTAAACGATTTTGTTCCTCAATTTTCGATAATTGCTCTTTGAGTAAGGCTTCTTTTTGAGATTCTTTTTCCTTAATAACATCAGTAAGAGTTTTATAAATCTTTTCAGCCTCGCTTAATTCATTGACCGTCTGTCTATGAAGATTATCAACTTTATTCCGCTTATCTAATATATCTCTCTGATACTTATTAATGTATTTCAAAAATGGAACCCAACCAAAGTGAAAAACTAATACGAACAGGGAAATAGTATTTAATGTTTTAAACCATAGTAAATATAGAAGGATTCTTCTCTCTTCTGCTTGAAAATCGGCTTTTTGACCGTAATTCTTTACAATTTGAAATTTCTCTAATTCTTTAGGAGTGCTTTTAAATAAATGCGGTCTCTCTATATACTTATTATATTCAGGGTTTTTTATAACTTCTCTATATAATTCATGCTCCTTTGCATATTTTTGTAAATGCTCTTTTGAGAAATCTGGAGAATGGAATAAGACAATACCTACCACAGAGCCACATACATAAAAAATAATGACCCAGATAAAAAATCTTTTATTTCTTCTTAAAAAATTCTCTTCTGTTGGACTATACATTGGATTACATTCTCTGCTAATAACTCTGCATGTTTATTTATCATCTCTTCATCTATACGATAATGTGTTTGCAACTCATTCCGAAATGAATTTAACAGTTCTCGCGACTTTCTTTGTTCCTCTTCAATAATCTTTCGCTGATTGTTATATGCTTCGTGTATTGTTTTTTCAACCCTTGTTTCGATTGCTTTCTCTGCATTTTCAAGTTGGTTTTGATACTCTTCTCTCAGTTTTTGTGCCTTTTTACTGGACAACTCAATTCCTTTTGTCTTATCGTCAAAATAATCATTCCGTTGCTTAATCGTTTGTAAAAGAGGCTTCCAGATAACATTTCTTGAAATAATGAAAAATAAAAATAGAATAATAAGTTCCAAAACCAGTGTAAAATTAATACTAATCATAAATATACCTTAATGTCGCATATTTGTTACACCATAATAAAAAGAATGATTATGGCGATAACGAGTGCATATATTGCGACGGATTCAGTAACTGCTTGACCGATAATCATAGTCCTTGTAACGGGTCCAGATGCTTCAGGATTTCTTGCTATGCCTTCGCATGCTTTGGTTGCTGTATAACCTTCGGATATTGCAGCACCTATGCCTACAATGCCGATGGAGAGTGCGGCTGATAGACAAGCGAATATCACTCGTAAGTCTTCCCCTGTGATTGAAAATCCTGCATTTTCAGGGGAGGTTGCTGCTGTTTGAGCCACGATAAAGTTTAGAATGTTTGACCATGTAAACATATTCATACGAAACTCCTTATATTTAATTGTTTTCTGCTAAATATGATGAAATGTAAACTGTTGTTAAAGAGGCAAAAACAAACGCTTGTATAAATGCTTCAAATCCTGTTAGTAATGCGTCAAAAATAAGTGGAACAAATATATAAAAAGTCAAAGTAGCAATTACGATACTGACAATCCCTGAACCAAGTGTATTTCCAAAAAGACGACATGACAGCGAAATGAGTTTGGATGCTTCATCTATGATTTTGAAAGGGAAGAAAAATAATACAGATAATTTTTGTATCAAAGTTTTTCTGGATTCTCCTGAATCTTCTCCATATAACGGTCCTTGAAATTCTTTGATGAACCCACGGAAACCTTTAAACCGCAATGCTGTTATCCAACTATAAGACAGAGATAAAATAGCGAGTGCAAGGGTGCAGTTCAGGTCTGCCGTAGGCTCTTCTAAATAGGGGAGAGGTATTAACGAAAATAAGATACCAAAAAAGATAAACAAAAAAATAGATGATACAAAGGGTAATACCTCGTATAGAATATTCTTATTTGAAGTTTCGATAATTGGCTCAATTAAAGATTTAAACCACAAAACAACAATTTCAAGTAATGCTTGTGTTTTAGTCGGAACAAATTGAAAACGGTAGGCAAAGATATAACTAACGACAATTAAAGATAAAACTATAAATAAAGAGGACAGGACTGTAAAGGCATGGACCCCTCCCGGGATAAGTATGTCAGTCCCCGGAATATAATATATAACCCATCTACTACCAATTTCTTCCATGTTAATTGCCTATATATATTGAGGAAAAAGTCCCGGTAAGTCAAAACGAAAAAATACCTATAAGTTTAAGTTTATAATTTCATATATGATACCACTCTTATAGTCATGGGTGCAACCATCAAGCCTATAAAAATCAAAAGAATTGAAGCCAATCTGTCTACTGAAAGATAAACAAAAGTAAAAAAAAATAGGGCTATTAAAACTTTTTTTAGAACGCCCAACATAACAATTCGTTTGACATTTCTGTTTAGCAGATTGAGATTTAATTTTTTCCAAAGAATCAGGCTTAATCCAATATTGAATAAACTAGAAATTAAAAAGATAACAGTTTTATTCTTAAAAAGTATGTAGAAAATGATACCAAAACATAATGTTATAATTAGACTTGAAATTAGAAATGTATTCCAGAATTTTTGTTCGGTCATTTTAACTTCTTAAAAATAGTTGTAAAGAATCCGACAAAACCTATTAAAATAGACAGCAAAATAGAAATTGCTAGTAGTATGCCATCTGTCTGGAAGTATTCATCTAATTTACTCCCAATAAAAAAACCGAGTAAAATTAAGATAGATAATGAAAATCCCAGATTTGAGATTGTGCTTAAAACGCTTGTGAAATCTTTGTTAATTTTCATAATTTTTTCAGATTAAAACAAAAACCTTAAATTTCATGGTAAAATGATAATAAATTATAATTAAATTATTGGATAAAGCGAAATAACTTATGAAGGTTAATTTTCCATCTGTTTATATTATATTTTTTTCACTTCTCGTTATTACAATTGTTTCAACTACTATATTTTCCGATGATGGACTTGAGGAGATTGTAAAACAAAAACAAGACGCAGTTCTCCTTATAAATTGTAAGGACATAAACAACGATATAATACAGGGAAGTGGTTTCTGCATTTCTGCTTCTGGTTATGTCATTGCTACGGCACATCAATTAAAAGATGCGAAACAAATCGAAGGAAAATTAATAAATGGAGATATTTTTCCTCTAACGGTTCAATATTTATCAGAAGAGAAAGACATCTCTATTTTGAAAGCCAAACGGACATTTCAATATTGGATAGACATTTCTGTTTCAAGTAAGGTAAAAGCGGGGGCAAATGTTTTTACACTGGCTTCACCCGACAAATTGGCTTTTTCCGTAATCACGGGAACAGTATCTAATCCAAACCGCTTATACAATGGCAATAAAGTTCTTCAGTTAACTTTATATGCGGACCCTGGAACAAGTGGTGCACCTGTCTTTAATAAAGACGGTGATTTAATAGGAATGATTATAGGAAAACTTGAAGACACAGTTTTTTCTCTGGCTATTTATTTAGAAGAGATTCAGGAGTTTATAAAAACTACACCTATTCATGAATTTGTCTTTCCTGAATCGCAAACGAACGAATTCCAAATGGTAGAGACAGAGATTATACCCATTCCCGGCATAGACCGAACTATTTTGATGGCAATCAAAGCATATAACGAAGGTGTTAATAGTACTGATGTAAAAAAGAAGTATGAATATTATAAAAAATCTGCACAGTTACTCCCTGAATTTTTTGAAGCATGGTTTAATCTTGGTGTAGTATCTGAAATGCTAAGCAATTATACAGTAGCAGAAAAAGCATATAAGCAGGCATTAAAAATATCTTCTCAATCCGTGGAGGCAATGAGAAATTTGGGACAATTATTGCTAAAAATGAATCGTTTGGATGAGGCAGAAACTATTTTTGAGCAGTTAATTAAATTATGCCAGACCTCTCCACAAATATATAATGATTTAGGAGAAACTTTAAGAAGAATGAACCAATTGGATAAAGCAGAAGAGAATTTCAATAAGGCAATTAGTTTAGATTCTAAATATGCGTTGGCATATTATAATCTTGGATTAATCCAATTAGCAAAAGAAAACGAAACAGAGGCTATTCATTATTTCCAGGAATATCTGAATTATACAAAGGAAACATCAGATAGGGAGAAAATATCTTTATGGATAGAAGAGATGAAGAAAAAACAGAAGACACAATAATTGACAATTCACAAAATCCGAAAAAGATAGGCAAATACGAGATACGAAGGGAAATAGGCAGAGGTTCAATGGGTGTCGTTTATGAAGGGTATGACACTATCATCAACCGAAAAGTAGCAATTAAAATAATAAAAAAAGACCTGTCCGTTAGTGAAAGTGTTGCAGATGAAATTTTTATTCGTTTTAAGCGTGAAGCAATAATGGCAGGGCAGATTAATCATACTAATGTGGTAACTATTTATGATATGGATACTGAAGGTGACCTAACATATATTGTAATGGAATATATCGAAGGTGGAGATTTAAAATCGCTAATGTTCCCGAAAAAAAAATGGGACTTAGATGAAGTATTAAAAATAGCAAATGCTACTTGTAGTGCTCTTAAAGCAACCCACGAGAAAAAAATTGTTCATAGAGATATTAAACCTTCAAATATATTAATAACAAAAGAAGAAAGTATAAAACTTACTGATTTTGGCATTGCAAGGCTTCCTGGTTCCACTCTTACAGGTGATGAAACTATGATTGGAACACCACACTATATGAGTCCTGAACAATTTGAAAAAGGGGAAGTTGATGAAAGGTCTGACGAATTTTCACTGGCTGTGGTATTGTATGAACTACTTACAGGCGAAAAACCATTTGAAGGCGATAGTATACCTCTAATTATGAATAAGGTGCTATACACACATCCATTACCTCCTTCAAAATATAACATTCGATTGCCAAAAGAATTAGACAATGTCATTATGAAAGCAATGAGTAAAAACCCAGATGACCGATATCCAAGTATAGACGACTTTGCAAAGGCTTTAAATGATTGTATTAAAAAGAAGGAGCAAGAAAAAAATAAATCAGAAAGCGAATACGAATCTCCTACTATAATTGAGCATGAAACAGCAGAAAAAAGGACGGTAAATAAAAAATGGACTCCGACACAGCAGATTATTGCAATTGTCGGGGCTGTGTTAATAATAGGCATTGTCATTTTAGGTTTATTTTCCTCATATCAAACTTCCAGAGAAAGTGATAATCGGCAGTCAAATGTTCCTAAAACAAGCAATCCTTATTTTGGGAAAGCAATATTCAATATATGGCAAGCCAGTACCCTTGAAGCGTATGAAGATTTCCAGAACTATCTCGACTTAAAGAAAATTTCCGAGTATATATCTCCATTTGAAAAAACAGTAGAGTTAGAAATCAAAGACCAATTTGGGGAAGTAGTTTATGAGAATAATCAGTATAGGACAGGAGAAGCGGTGCAATTAGAAGGCGAACCCGATTCAATCTCCTGGGTAATTAAAAATGGAGAGGACATAGTTTCTGGTGAATTACCCCCAACACTAAAGCCAAAAAATCAGGGAGAAACAATTGCAAAACATATTCTATTACCTCCTCCAAAAAATTAGCAGGCAAAAAATCTAAAAACATGGTAAAATTAGTATAAGAGGTTATTAAATAGAATATAGGATGTGAATATAAATTAACAGGAGAAAATTTATGTATTATAGAAAACATACCTTCACATTTACCCTTGTGATTTTGATAATACTCTTTCCCTTTTCAAAAGTATTTACACAAACATTCGTCAAAAATGATAAGTTTCCAATATTTTCAGGACAGGATATCCGGGGAGAAGAGGTTAGTCTGAGCAAATATTCAGATAAGAATGAGCGTATCATAGTGCTTTTCCTTTTCTCTACTAAAACAGGGGAAGAGATGGCGACAAAACTGTCTATATTAGATTTGCAATATGGGGGTAGAAAACTTGAAATAATTGGTATCGGTTGTAAAGATAGTGAAGATAACATTAAACAGTTCGCAGACAGGTTAGACTTAAAATACAAAATTGTTCCTGAACAAAAGTTAAGTAATAATTCATGGATGAATAAAATAGATATACTTCCTATGGTCTTATTCATAGTGCCACCAGATATGTTTATTGAAAGGATTCTTCGTGGTGGTGGACATCAATTAAGTTTACTAAAAGAGACAGCAGAGTTCTTTTATAGAAAAAAAGATTTTGACACAGCAAATAAAATACTGAATAGTACAGTTCCTAATGAAAATACAAATGTATCACAAGAACTTCGGGAATTGAAGGGTTATATTTTATCAGAGCAAGGGAAAATTGACGAGGCAGAAAAGGAATTTGGTGCAATTAATGCTTATGCAGGTTTAGCAAGACTTGCCTACATGAAAGGTGATTATCAAAAGGCTATTGAATATGCGGACCGGGTTCCCAACGATGGTTATGCCCAAACTGTTAAGGGAATGGCACTATCAAAATTAGGAAAAATAGAAGAAGCAAAAACGATTTTGGAGAACAATTTAGATAAAACAAAATATGACTGGATGAAAGCAGAAAATCTGAATGCTCAGGGACGCATTTCACAGGAAATAGGAGATGACATAAAAGCGATTGAAGATTTTGAACAAGCAGTATCTATTGACCCGTTGAATGTTGTGGCTTTAAGCAACAAAGCAGTTGTCCATGAGAAAAAAGGAGAACTGGAAAAGGCAAAAGAGGTTTTGACAGAAGCCTCTAAAAGAGGCAGTGACCAAATTACACAACTACTATTACAACAGGTAACAGAACAAATACAAAAAAATAATGATGCCCAGAGACAAAAAATAATACAAGAACAAATAACCCAATTAACTGACCGTTTCAAAGAACTTAAGGCAAGCGGTGCAATCACAGAAGACACATGGGATTCAAAACCACCTGTAATTGCATTCTTAAAGGGTAATACCAACGCTCAGGGTATTCTCCTTGATAGGGCAGGAGTTGACATTGCTTTTCAACGAGAACTAGAAAAAACTGTCAGAAACAGACTTTCTCCCATGCAAGTAGTCGAGAGAGAAATGATAGACAAACTACTACAAGAACTACAATTAGGAAGTTCGGAACTTGCTTCTACTGAGACGCAGAGACAACTCGGAAAAGTTCTCTCCGCTGGAATCCTTGGCTTTATCGAATTTACATCACTCGGAAAATCGCCAATGGTTTATGTCCGACTTGTTGACACAGAAACAACTGAAATAATTGCTCAGTGTTCAAGTGTTCTTAATGAAAATGACATAATATCTACAATACAAAAAGTTGTAGAAGAAATGGAGCAGTCCATTAGAGATAAAAACAAAAATGTTAAAGGAACTATTATTTCGGTAGATGGCAACACCACAACTGTTAATCTTGGCAAAAGCCATGGGCTTAAAGAAGGATGTATCCTTATAGTTTTACAACAAGGTGAACCTATTGAAGTTAGCGGTAAAAAAATTGGTTTTCGTCAGGTTCCTATTGGTAAAATAGAAATACAAGAAGTTGAAAATGATTATTCCACAGGAAAACTCACTCTGACAAAACAAGATACAAAAATTGAAAAGGGAATGAAAGTAAAAGGCAGTATTTTTTAAAACTATAATAAAAAGATATAGGCATGCAAGAAATAATGGTAAAAGTAATAGTTCTGTTATTATTATTCTTTTCTACTACAATGATAGCTTATGCACATAAGCCGATTGCGATTGATGGGGAGACTTCAAGTGCTGAAAAGCCTTATGAAATAAAGAATATAGACATTTCGCAAGTTGCATATCACAACGCCACAGAAGGTAAATTAGAAATATGGTTGAAGTTTTATGGAGAAAAGGGAAAAGAGATAAAGATTCAATTAGGTTCACCTAAACTGGATGATTCAAAGCCTATATATTTCCCTGCTATTGCCATTCTCAGTAAAAATATGCCCTCTGTTCTTGTCCCCTTCTCTGTTCCAAACAAATATGGAGGAACAGTATTCAACACACAGGCACAAAAGCCCGAAATATTTTACGAAAAATTTACGGGAACATATTCGTGGATTTTCCCAACAATAAAATATATCCTGCCTGAAACCGCTGATTATTACATAGTCGGGTATCTTCCAGAACCAAGAGAAGGTAAATTCTGGATAGCCGTTGGAGAAAAAGAAAAAATTGGATTAGGAGATTTTTTGAGTATACCAAATACAATTGTGCAGGTTCGCAATTTTCATGAGACTTTCCCTGTTGGCGGTATACTATTCTGGCTTTGGTGTATTATCCTTATCATTGTAATATGCCTGCTTCTGTTCTTGTCTTTCTCATTAATTTAAAATTATAGCCATATAGAATCTTTATTCTTATTCCCTATCAGATACAATTTTGTTTGCAAATCCCAACCCATATATTATAATTATAGCAAACATTTTTGGAGGAAACTTCATGAGTAAGAATATAAACCGTCGGAATTTTTTAGGTTTAACAGGTTCAACTTTTAGCCTGGGTATGCTCAGTGGAGCAAATTCTTCATCTACTACGGATACAGATTTTCCTAATCTATCCAGAGGACTCGTTTCTAACATTCATGAATTGATTAAACAAACTCCTTTTGTTGATACGCATGAACATCTTCCACCAGAAAGCGAGCGTATCGCAAATAAAGAGAATAAAAAGGAAACACCTGCCCCAGACTTTAGTATGCTTTTCAGTCAGTATTCGGATTCGGATTTGCGAGTATCAGGCTTATCCAAGGATAATTATAAAAAGTTTATTTCATGGGAACTATCTCCGAAAGATAAATGGAAAATATTGGCTCCATTTTACGAACGGTGCAGAAACACAGGCTATTTACTATCTATCCGTGAAAGCATTCAAGCCCTGTATGGAGTGGACGACATCAGAGAAGACAATTGCGAGGTAATTAGTCAAAAGATGAAGGACCAAATACAGCCGGGCTTCTACCGTAGGATATTGCGTGAGGTAGCAAATATTGACTATGCCCATGTCAACTGTCTCCACAGCGGGACTTTTCGCGAAAGTGAGCCGGCCTCAGACCTTATTTGTTTCGATATTTCAACCGTTGGTATCGCAAGTTCTATCTCCAAAATTGGAAAACTCAACAAGTTTTCAGATAAGCAAATCAAGACATTAAAGGACGCCCATGAAACTATCGAGCATATTTTTGAAAAATTTGGACCAAAGGCTATAGCAGTGAAAGACCAATCTGCTTACGATAGGCGTCTTCTATATGAAAATGTAAAGGATAAGGATATAGAGGCTATTTTCAAAAGATTTGTTCAAAATCCTTCTTCATTAAAATCCGAAGAACTTAAAGCCATTCAAGACAACTTATTCCGCAAGTGTTTACAATGTGCTACCGAATACAAACTTCCCATAAAACTACATACAGGCTACTTAGCTGGACATAATAGCATGGACTTATACCGTGTCCGTGATAATCTATGTGACCTTGTTTCATTAATCAAAGATTTTCCCAACACAACCTTCGTCCTTATGCACATTACATACCCATATCAGCATGAGTTAATCGCCTTATGCAAACAATATCACAATGTCTATGCGGATATGTGTTGGTCATGGATAATTGACCCTGCCTCTGCAACACGCTTCTTAAAGGAATATCTCACAACTGCACCTGCTCATAAAATCTTTACCTTTGGTGGAGACTATATTCCAGTAGAACTTGTCCCGGGTCATGCCAGAATTGCCCGCAAGGGTATTTCACTTGCAATAGCCCAACTTTTACAGGAAGGCTGGCTCAAAGAATCGGAAGCCCCTGCCCTGATTCAGCGTATTATGAACGGCAATGCCCACGAAACCTTCGACCTGCCCCGTGTCTTAAAAGCATATAGGACATAATAACATTGTCAAAAACATTTCTAAAAGTATCTGGAAAATCTATACTTTTGAAATTAGAAACGATATATTTTGCTACTTCCCTTATAAATTGATTGACATCTAACAATTTGTTGTTTTACAATTATATACTGAAATATTAGGTAGCGAATAATATCTTATTTCTTAATGGAGAGGATTTTTCAATGTCAATAAACAGGGAATTGGAATTAGAACGACCTATACAAGATTTGAGACACGAGACCTTATTGAACATTGTGCGAACAGTATCTGTTTTGTCTATTAAAGGAGAAATGTTTTTCCGCAGATATGGACTGACAGAAGCACAGTTCAATGTTTTATTTGCTTTAAAATATAAAAAGAAGAAATGGACGCAATCAGATTTAGGCAAAAGGCTGGTTGTAACAAGAGCAAGTATTACATCCATACTCGATAGATTAGAGTCTAAAGGATTAGTAATTCGGAATATTGTGGAAGGTAACCGACGAATCCGTCACATAGAATTGACACCAGAAGGACTAAACCTTGTCCAAAAGGTAGAGCCAATATATAGACGAAATATTCATAAACTCCTGTCATGTTTTTCAGATAAGGAATGTTTAGAAATAATCAAATACATGGAAACCATCCGCGAAAGGGCGATGACTATTCCATACTAAAAAGTTTTTATTAATACCCCTAATTAAATTTAAAATGAATTTAAGGTTTCAATAACTATATGAGTATGCCTATAAAAACAAAAAATATTAGCGAAGAAGAGAATTTTAATCGTTTAGGCTTTTATGCACTGCTTGCAACACAATTCCAGGGTGCGTTCAGTGATAATGTATACAAATTGATAATTATTTTGAGTGTTCCTCTCTTCCTGGCTACAGATTCTATGTGGCAAAGATTTGTAACCCCTGTATGCACTGTTCTATTCAATATACCCTGGCTACTTTTCCCTGCAATTGCAGGTTCACTTGCCGACCGTTTTTCAAAACAAAGAGTTACGGTATGGACAAAAGTATGGGAATTAGGTGTAATGATGATGGGAGGTATTGCTGTTTTTTTTAGAAGTCCCAGCCTATTGCTTTTTACACTTTTTCTTATGGCTATGCAAAGTGCTTTCTTCAGTCCCGCTAAATACGGCATTATCCCGGAAATACTACCCGAAACGCGTCTACCATGGGGTAATGGTTTGCTAAACCTATGGACATTTATCGCCATAATTCTTGGGAATGCCATTGCTGGATGGATGATGGTAGTATTCAAAAATGACCTTTATTCTGTTATGTTTTCAATGGTAGCCTTATCTACTATTGGCTTAATAACATCATTGTTTGTAACTCGAACCCCTCCAGTAGAACCTCAAAGGAGAATAGAACTCAATCCCTTTGCTGGTTTATCCGGTTATTTCAAAATATTCTTTGAAGATAAGCAGTTGCTCCTTTCAATGTTTGGGATTACCTACTTCTGGTTTGCGGGGGCACTTGTTATGCAGAACATTGTGGAATATGGGAAAGTGGAACTGTCAAATGCAGGTGCTATAGGCACGCTATTAGCACTAATTGCTGTGGGCATAGCCCTGGGTAGCACAGCAGCAGGCTATCTATCGAGAGGAAAGATTGAGTTGGGTCTCGCAGTTATCGGAAGTATTATTATGATAGCCTTATGCTTTCTTTTATCTATACCCGGTTTGAGCCTGATAACTATTACCATTCTTATGTTCATATTAGGCTTTGGTGCAGGGCTTTTTGATGTTCCGCTTGCATGTGTCTTACAAAGACAAAGTCCAAACCAGGTCCGAGGTGCTATGATTGCAACAAGCAATCTTGTTACTTTTGGTGGAATGTCCATCTCTGCTGGACTGTTTATGTTACTATTTAGCATTTTACATTGCCCGCCAAGAGTCATATTTCTCGTAAGTGGCATATTATCATTCATAGCCTTAGCAATTCTGGTAAAGATAGAAAAGAAAATGATTTTAAGAGCAATACTCTGGGTTTTGGATAGCACTCTTTATCGAGTTTATGTTTCCAATCGTAATAGACTCTCTGAAAAAAAAGGAGCCTTGATTGTCTCAAATCATGTATCGTTTGTTGATTTACTTGTTCTATTTTATACCTTTGACAAAAATATCGTTTTTGTTGTCGGAGAGGATATATTCAATGTTAGGTGGATGAGATGGCTCTCTAAATTTCTGGATATAATCCCTGTCCCTTGTAATGCTACTCCTAAAGACATTGAATCTGTAATTGTTAAAATCCGACAGCAATTAGCACTTGGCAATTGGGTATGTGTTCCATGGGAGAAGAAATTTCACAAGGACGGACCTGAAATGCCATGGCACCATGACTATAAAATCCTTACACAAAATTTAGATGTGCCCATAGTTCCGGTCTACATGGATAGAATTACAGAAACCGTATATCGTATCAGAGATGGAAAAATTAAATGGATATTTCCAGAAAAATTGCGTTTTCCTATATATGTAGAAATAGGAGAACCTATGTCAGAGCCCAGGAATGGATATAAGGTTAGAGAAGCCATTCAACTTTTAAGCACAGAGTCATTTAAAAGAAGACCCTACAAGTGTAATTCAGCATTGCACCGGGCATTTGTAAAAGAAGTGAAAAAGCATCCATTTCACTTTTGTATAGCAGATGTTATGACCGGGCATATTAATTATCTTAAAGCATATATAGGTGCTCTGGTTTTAGGTAGAAAATTGAGCAAAATATTAGGCGATGAAAAAATGGTGGGAGTCCTTGTCCCTCCTTCTGTTGGCGGTACTCTTGTTAATATTGCCCTTCCAATTATGGGCAAAATTCCCGTAAACTTAAATTATACACAGAGTTCAGAGATTATCGCTTCTTGTGTAGATACCTGCAATATAAAACATGTCCTTACTTCGAGAAAATTTTTGGAACATGTAAACATCAAAGTTCCTGAAACTGTTGTCTATCTTGAAGATGTTAGCGAATCCGTAAGCAATTGGGATAAACTATGGGGAATTTTATGCGCCGTATTTCTACCCATCTCAATCATTGAAAAACTTTTTAAAGCGCCTCCGCATAGAGAGGATGACATCGTAACGATTATCTTTTCCAGTGGAAGTGAGGGAAATCCCAAGGGCGTTATGCTTTCAAAAAGAAACATTATGAGCCAATCAGAAAGTGTAAAGCGGATAATCTGGCATGATAGAAATCTCTGTATTTTGGGCTTTTTACCTTTCTTCCATTCATTTGGCTATACAGTAACTATTTGGCTAACTCTCACTAATGGTGTCCGAAGTGTGTATCACCCCAATCCCCTGGAACCCAAAATTATTGGGGGTTTGGCAAAGAAATACGGGGCACATTTTTTAATAGGCACAAGCACATTTTTACAGGGATTTATTCGTAAATGTTCACCCGAAGAATTAAAATCATTACAATATGTGATTGTAGGGGCAGAAAAACTACCTGACCGTATCCGAAAAGGTTTTTTTGAAAAGTTCGGAATTGAACCATTAGAAGGATATGGAGCAACAGAGTGTTCTCCATTAGTCTCAACCAATTTGCTTGATTTTGATTCACCAGGCTTTTTTAATCAATTTAATAAAGTAGGCTCTATCGGTAGAACTATACCTGGAGTATCCGTAAGAATAACTGACCCTGATACAGGTAAGGTTTTACAAGTAGGCGAGGAGGGTATGCTCGAAGTAGCAGGACCAAATATAATGTTAGGATACTTAAACCTTCCAGAAAAAACTAAGGAAGCATTAAGAGGTGAATGGTATAGAACAGGGGATATAGCAAAAATAGATGAAGATGGCTTTATAACGATAACAGATAGACTTGCTCGTTTCAGTAAAATAGGTGGTGAAATGGTTTCACATACACGCGTGGAAGAAGTTTTACATGAATTGTTAGGATTGACAGATTTGAGTTTAGCCGTATCAGGAGTCCCTGACGAACAAAAAGGCGAAAAACTTCTAGTTCTGCATACTTTAGAAGATGAACAATTGAATAAACTATTTGAACTTTTAGAAAAATCTGAATTGCCCAATTTATGGAAGCCTCGACCAAATGCCTTCTATAAAGTAGACCAAATTCCTATTCTTGGCACAGGTAAAATAGATATTCGTGCACTCAAAAAAATGGCATTAGAATTAGATTTAACAAGAAATAACGCTTAACTTTAATTTTTCTTTCCATAAAATTCAAATAATATATATAAAGAGGCAGAACAATAACAATCATTGGTAAATTTTTCAGGTAGCCAATGCTATTTTGGTAGAAACAGTTAAAAATAATGAAGAAGATAAATTTCTTATTATTTACACAGGTTCAAAGAGCCAACTGCGAGTTTTGTAAGACACTTTTTGAAAATAAAATTGAATAAGTTGTATAATAATATCGTGGTATAGAGAAGATGAAGAGTAAAAAAATTGAAACATAAAGGAGTAAA
>DAOOVZ010000008.1:0-31293 GCA_035370665.1 Candidatus Hydrogenedens sp. | reverse complement strand
AATGGGGCTTTACTGCCTCCGAAATTACAAATGAAATGATGAAACGACTGAGAATTTCACATAAAAACGGCATCTATATATCCGGCGTTCAAGATGGTAGCATTGCAAAAATATCAGGCTTATTAGCAGGGGATGTAATATTAGAAATAGAAGGTCAACCAGTAAAAAACCTTGAAGAGTTTATGAAAATTTATAAACAGTGTATTGAAAAAGAGCAGCCACGAGTTCTGTTATTTGTGCAAAGAGGTGTCGTTACTCGATTTGTTCTAATTAAAAATATACAGGGGGAAACGCAAACATTAAAAGGTATGGATGAAGAACGGAGGACGACCAATGAGTAGTTATGGATTTGTTTTAACAGCATTTCTAATCAACAATATTTTTTTAGCGTTATCTTCACCACAGTTAGAATCAATCTACAATCAGATTTCACCTTCAACTGTTTTAGTCCAATATTCATCAGAAATAACAAATCAAATTACAGGAGAAACCTCGCGTAGAGACGGCATTGCACTCGGATTAGTTGTTTCTTCTGATGGACTGGTTATGGTCCCAGGATTTGTAGAAGTTGAAAATATATCATCATTCAATTTTAGGGTTCGATTAAATATGCAGGGAGAAGAAAAAGAGTTTAATGCGGTAAAATTAAGAAAGCCCGACGACCTGAATGTGGCATTTTTGAAAATTAATAATAGTGAATCCTATAAATTTCCATTTGTCAAATTTGCTGATGAACCACAATTGAAGATTGGTTCTATGGTTGCAATAATTGGGATTCTTGGTGAAACAATGGACTATGCCCGTTGTATTACAACGGCTCGGGTAGGTGCTATTCTGGAAAAGCCTCGTTTAACTTATTGCCTTGACGAAAATGTGCGATTAGGCTTTGTCGGTGCACCTGTTGTGAACGAGGAAGGGAATGTTGTAGGCGTAGTTGGTTTTGATTTAAGTCCAGCCGAAGGTGGTGAAGTATATACAAGAAGTGGTCACCCTTTAATATATCATTATGCCCTATTCAAAAAATATGTTCAAGCGCCTCCTGATGTTCAATCTCAGGAGGAGGGACAAGATGCATGGTTAGGGATTATTACTCAGCCATTAACAGATGATTTTGCTGAATATTGGGGACTTCCTAAGGAAGGTGGACTTATAGTGGCTACTGTCGTTAGCCCCTCTCCTGCTGCTGAATGCGGTTTGAAGGCAGGTGATATTATTACAAACTTTAATGGAGTGCCTATAAAATTCAAATATGAAAGCGATACAACCTCATTTACAAAATTGGTAAGAGAAGCGGGAATAGGAAATAAGGTTAAGATTGAAATTTTAAGGAATAAACAGCCTTTAACTTTAACGGCTGTGTTAGTGGCACGACCGCGTAGATTATATGAAGCCGAAGAATTTGAATGGGAATCCGTAGGAATAACAGTGAGAGAAATAACGCCTGATATACGAATTGCTTTAAGTATTGATGAATCCGTTAAGGGGGTATTAATCTATCGTGTAAAATCTGGAAGTCCAGCACAGTTAAGCAAATTAGGTCGTGGTTTTATCATACAGTCTATAGGTGACTCGCCTGTTCAGTCTATTGGCGAGTTCAAGGAAATGGTAAAAATTATTGAAGAAAAGAAACCCAAAGAAATTACTTTCTTTGCAAAAATAGGAAATATTTCTGGATTCTTCAGAGTCCAACCTCGATGGAAAGAATAGAGACTCATAAAAAATTTGATTTGTTAAATAGGTTGATTTCAGGTCAAGATTTTAATATAATTACTTTTGAAATTGAGCGGGATTAACTCAGTTGGTAGAGTGCCAGCTTCCCAAGCTGGATGTCGCGGGTTCGAGACCCGTATCCCGCTCCATTTTATTTTAATTTTGGGGATAAGGGTATAGTGGATATAGTAATAATTAAAAAGTGCTTTGTTTTATATCTGTGCATCTTATCTTTCTTGATTAAACTTTAGTTGTTTCTTGATATGATGTCTCTTTGTTAAAGTAGTCTTTTGTCTCATAAATAATTATAGGTGTTAATAAAATCAGAGAAATCAGGTTGGGAATAGCCATGAGTGCGTTAGCAATGTCAGCCAGAGTCCAGACTGTATTTAGTTTTATGCTTGCACCAAAAAAGACTGCTATAACCCAGAGTATCCTATAAATAATTATACTTTTTCTACTAAAAAGATATTCCCATGCCTTTTCACCATAATAAGACCAACCCAGAATAGTAGAATAGACAAATGTTAGCAATGCAATAGTTAATAGTATAGGACCAACCAATGGATAACTACTCCATGTAAATCGAACGATTTCCACAGGGGAAGAAGATTGATGCCAGCCTTCTGAAGAAACTAATGAAAGCCCAGTTATAAAACATATAACAACAGTATCCCAGAAGGTTCCCGTTGCAGAAACAAGTGCCTGCTGGACAGGGTGTTTTGTTTTAGCAGCAGCGGCAACAATAGGAGCACTGCCCAGACCAGCTTCGTTAGAGAATAGACCTCGCGATACGCCATATCGAATAGCCTCACGAACACCTGCACCTAAAAATCCACCGAAAACAGCATGTCCTGTAAATGCTGATGTGAAAATAAGCACAAGAGCGTGAGGAACATTTCTATAATTGATAATGAGAATTCCAAGACAGCCACATAGGTAGAAAATAACCATAAACGGTACTAATAACTCACATACTCTGGCAATACTTTTTATTCCACCAATAATAACTAACCCAGTAAAAAATGCAACCACAATCCCTGTTACTATAGGTGGGATGTGAAACGAGTCGGCTACGGTTTGAGATAACGCATTGGATTGAACCATATTCCCTATGCCAAATGAAGCAATGACTGTAAAAGCAGAAAAGAGTATAGCCAACAATTTTGAATGAAGTCCCTTTTCTAAAACATACATTGGTCCGCCGACAAACTCACCTTTTTCATTTCTTGTTCTGTATCTAATTGACAGAACGGCTTCTCCATATTTTGTTGCAAACCCAAATATACCTGTTAGCCACATCCAGAAAACGGCTCCCGGTCCTCCTGATAATACTGCGGTTGCGACACCAATAATATTCCCTGTGCCGACGGTTGCAGCAAGGGCAGTCATAAGTGAAGCAAAGTGGCTGATGTCTCCATGTTCTTTTTCTGGACGAGATATAGAAAGTTTGAGAGCAGTGCATATAAATCGTTGAATAAAGTGCAATCTAAATGTCAGAAAAATATGTGTTCCTAATAGTAGGAAAATAGCAGGGTAACCCCATACATAATTAGATACTGTGGATAAAAAATTTTCTACCTCTTCCAACTTTTATGTGTCTTTTCTTATGCTATATTTTTTGTGAAAAATAAAGTTATGCAGTTATTTTTTCGGCTTTATAGCCGCCTTGCATTCTATCTCTTATAAAAATGCTGCCGAAAATGATTGTAAGTATAATGCACAGTATAGGCACAAATCGTAAAGCGATACGGCCACCATGAAGGTCCGCGGGATTAAGTAATTCCTTAGCAGATTTACTGATAGGTGAATCTTCTGGTGCCACAAGTAAAATACTTCTCATTAGTTGGGCAGTTTTAATTCTAGGGAGTGTCTTCTCTTTATTGTAGTATTCTTCAATTTCCTTTGTTTCTTTCAAGATGTTTTCTATAATCTTTTTTTCACCTTCACTTACATTTACTATTTTGGTAGCAACCAAAGTAGATGTGTTTTCAATTGTTTTCTTTTCACTTTCGGGTTTACTTGTGAGGTATGTAGGAAAGAATTCATTTGCCTCACGGACAATGGCTATCGTTTTCTCTGCATCAAACTTTTCATGTCCATAATAATCTGCGACTTTACCCATAAGAGGTATTGTTAGTAAGCCTACTGCCAGGTTCCCTGCTGCACCTAATAAAGCAAGTGCAAATTCACCGCCTTTGGGGACTCTTTCGGATGTGACACCTAACATGGTTGACCAGAAATAACAAATACCAACTGCAAAAACTGTATCAGCAATAAAGATAGTAACATATCTTTCAGCGTAACTGAGCATGTATAGCCCTATTCCTGATAGTATAGCAGAGCACAATAACATTCCAACGGGGGTTAACTTTTTTGCAAAAAATCCAGCAAAATTTCTCAATGTTGCCATCAACACATTTGTCCAGACCAGAACTAATATTCCGGTAAATCCTCCTGCTTCAAGTATGGCAGATATCCAGCGATTGGGACCCAATTCTACCGACGCCGTCATCATCATACATATAAATAATAGAATAAATAAAGGTCTGCCTAATGTTTCTTTAATCATCTGGCCAAAACTTATACCAGATTGGGCACGTTCTGTTTGTGGAAATTTTTCCATTATCATAATGTATCCATAAACAAGCGTTGGAATAATAAGAGTAGCAATTTTAACTCGCCATGATGTTATCCCAATCATGTCCAGAAAATAGCAAAGTAGACCACCTACAACAATGCCACCTGGAAACCATACATGAAATTGGTTTAACTTTGCTGTCTTCTGGTCAGGGAAAAGAGTTGCAACTAACGGATTGCAAGCACCCTCAACAAGTCCATTACCAAAGGCAATTATTAATGCCCCAAAAAATAACATCCAGAAATTAGTTGCAGACATCATTAAAATAGCACCAAGTAGATGAACAGTAAAGGAAAGCCTTAATAGAAATCTAATTCCTAATACAGAACAAAGCGGTCCAAAAATTAAGATTGAAATAGGAAAACCCCATAAACCTGCTCCACCTATCCAACCTACTTGCAAATTGGTTAAGAGAAATTGCTGTTTTAACGGGTTCATGATTGCACTTAATATGGCAAATAGCATCCCGCCGACTAAAAGTGCTGTGCAACTACCTACAAAAAGTTTTCTTTGCTTAATTTCCTGGTTCATTTCTGGTCTCCTTTATAAGTTTAATTTTTATTTCTATGTTTTACTTTTGAATTATTTTAAGAAATAATGAAACAATAAAGATATTTTTATTAATTATAATTATTATGAATTTAAAGGTTTTAAGTCAAAAACAAAAAGAGCAGAAAAATAAAATGGATAAAAATCGTATTACAATACAAATCTTTTGGTGTGTTCTGCTGCTAGCTCTTTTAGGATTAGGATTCCTTGTCCAGAGTATTTATTTGGTTTATGCGGTATATGTGTTCCTGATTGTGTTCGTCATCTCTGATTTATTGAATAGACTATGGCTAAGTGTTATCCATTGCAATCGCTCTGTCAGTCCGTTAGTTGTTAATGAAGGGCAGGAAGTTGAGGTAACCGTTTTTGTTCGCAATAAATTCTGGCTACCTGTTCCCTGGATATATGTTGAGGACATAAGCCCTGCAGGAACTGAATGCCTCGGCTCAAATGTCCAGTTATTAATGCTTATGCCAAATGAGATGGTGCCTATTTATTACAGAATCCGATTTCCAAGGCGAGGTTATCATCAAATAGGTCCTTTAATGTTAGAGACAGGCGATTTCTTTGGTTTGCAGAGAAGATTCCGAACAGATGAACAGCAGGAATATATTACCGTTATGCCTACGGTGGTGTATATTAAAAGTTTTCAAGTATCTACGCGAAGACCACATGGACCTATTCGTGTATCAAATAAAATTTATGAAGACCCTACAAGAATTTATGGAATTAGGGAATATGTCCCTGGCGACCCGATAAAATCAATACACTGGAAAGTTTCTGCAAAGACGAATAAACTGCAAGTAAAGACTTATGAACCTGCCACTGTTTTAGGTGCTACCCTTGCTCTGGATATGTTTGAAGAGAATTATTTACCTCAAAACAGAGAAGAGCGGATGGAACTTGCCATTACCACAACTGCTTCTGTTGCTTATTTGCTTCATCTTTCAGGAGAACCTGTGGGATTGGTAACCAATGGACTTGACGCGAGTGATTGCGCAAAGTTTCAGAGAAAAGAGGAAACTTCTCTTGCCCGTGATGACTTAATTGGTAAAATACTTCAAGAAACGCACCCAGAGCATATAAGTCCGCTTATGGTGCCTACCAGAAGGTCTCCAATACAACTTCAAAAGATTCTGGAGAACCTTGCACGAGTTATCCCCGGAAAGAATGTAGATATGGATTATTTGCTACAGGTAACAACACCTCATATCCCACGCGACAGTGCACTTGTTCTGGTTGTCCCTCAGGTCCCGGACAGTCTTGCTGCTGTTATCGAAAACTTGAAAGCAAGAGGTTTTACTATCACAGTGTTTATTATTAAAGATGATAACGCATATCAGGAAGCAGTGGTAAAGTTGGGAAGATTCGGGATTTTTGTTTTTCATATTCAGCATGAACAAGATTTGTTCTATATTGCTCCTCAAAAAATTGGAGTTTAGCGATGAATATTCCAGACTGGATGGAAGATGGCAGTTTATCGTGGAGTGACAAAAAGGAAGAGACTCCTTCTCAACCGCCTGAAGAAGAATCTACACCTACTCCTCCAACTGCTCCTACTCCTATTCAAACAGATTTTTTTAACTTAAATGATAAGAGTCATAAAATAGGGGGGATACCCCGGACAGATTGGACTTTAACAGATAGCCTTTTAAGTATTATAAATCCTTTTCTAATTCTCGTTTTGCTCTGGTCTGTGGTTTTCTTTTTACTTGATGTGCGATATGTGTATACAGAAGTGAATGACAGCAACTTGCGGCTGGTGGTGTTTTCCCTTGTTTTGGGTATTGTCGCTGTGAATAGAATTTTTGCAACAGAAAGTGTAGAAGATGGGGTGATATATGGGGCAGGTTTAGGTCTGGCGATTAGTTTGTATGTCGTAATTAGCACTTCTTCGTATGGCACAGGTTCAGTCATATACAATTTGGTTACGGGCAACAACATATTAGCCTTTTTTAGCAACATGGCAGTAGTAATATTTTTGTGGTGGCTTACCAACAGGATAACTTATGAATGTTGTATTGACGAAAATCCCAGTGCTGGCGAAATAGGTATCACTACCAGTCTGAGTAAAGCATTGGGGAAAAGCATGCAGCAAGAATCAAAAGCCTCTGTTACACGAGGAAAACAGGCTGACTTATTTTATGAATTAGAACCTATTGACCCTACACAACTCGGCTTCAAAGACCCTTCTGCAAAGGATATTACATTTAATATCATGGGCTTTGGTGAAAGATTATCAAAAATACCTGCGGGTATCTCGATTTTGTTTTTTAGTATCCCTGTGATGGGAATCTTTTCATTGGGATTGAGAGTCCTTGTGAACGGTGGACAAGAAATGGTCAATGGCGGCTGGTTCTATCTTGTCCTGTATGTTTTTTCTGCTACACTACTTCTAGTCATGACAAGTCTTGGAGGTCTGAGAGAATATTATAGGAATAGAAAGGTGACTTTACCTTCCATGTTAAGCATAACCTGGGTAGTATTGGGTATGTTTATTATTATAGTAGCAATGGTGTGTGCTGCATATCTCCCTATGCCTTCTTTGCCATCTCCTTTCTATGTTGCAGAACACGAGACCGACCCATGGGTTCGTGACAGCACTTTTAAGTTAAGTCCTGTAATCGCTACACCTATCGAGATATGGCAACAACAAATGATACTCCAAAAATTGGGATATTTTGTTATTACTATCCTTGTGCTCGTTAGCGCCTGGGTATTATTTAATGCAGTTAAAAGATTGTTTGATTATTGGTGGCAGGTTTCTTTGCACAGGAGTAAGTTTGAGTTTCGATGGGTAAAAAAACTTGTTAAACGAAGACAGGTTCAGGTAAAAGTTAAAAAAAGAGTGCCTGTAAAAAAATCAAAGTCTATCAAATTTGTTAATTCATTAGCCAGTCCTGAAATGAGTAAACGGTTAACTCCAAATGAACATATTGAATATGCTTATCAGGCGCTTTGTGCATTAGCAGAGGATTTGGGTGTTCCAAAAAAACTTAATGAAACACCATTAGAATTTTTACAAAACTTACCAAAAAATCTTGAAGTGTTGCGAGAAGAGATAGAAGAAATAACCTACTTATATCAAATTGCAGTATATTCCCCAGTAAGTTTTGATGAAAAGATACTTGACCGATTAAGAAAGTTCTGGATTTCTTACAATCGAGTACGAAATAAAGTGCTATATTAGAAAACTACTGTCAGAAAAAATATGCAGGAGAACAAATAAAGTTTTATATTATCCTGAGATTGCTTGTTAAAAGTTATTAATTTTATGAGACAATACATAATCTTTTACCGAACAAAATTGATTATGTCTTGTGTAAATCAATTTTCATAAATCCCATATTATTAACCATTCTTATTCTAATGGTGATGAAATGCAGGTAACCTTTCCAGAAGTAGCATCCATGTAGATATAGTCGCCAGTTTTGAGAAATTGAGTAATATTAGGGAGATGTGCAATCATAGGTATATTCATCTCTCTTGCTATAATTGCAGGATGGGATAGTTCGCTCCCCTCTTCTAACAAGACGCCATCCCAATAATTGAGACACCAGGTCTGTCCAGGATTTAAGCAGGGGGTTACAAGTATGCGTGGCTTTTGTATTTCAAAAGGTATTGAAGTGGGATTAGAGGTAACATAAGCAACACCTTTTACCCGTCCATTAGATACTCCCCAACCAAACCATGTTTTTTCAACTGCTATTTCTGACGAAATAGGTTTTTTGTCTATATTGCTTAAAAATAAGGGCTTTACAAAAGTATGTTCAACACACCATTGATGTCTTCGAGCCATAATTTTTGAAATATTTATCTGCTTGTTGTCAATCAATACTTCTACTAATTCTTTCCATGTCATAAACCAAATCAGGTTAAACTCATTTAATATGCCTTTCTCAAAAAATCGTTTACCTATCTCTTTCAACAGTTTTTTTTGAGCATATAAAATTTTTTCCCATTCAAACCTTTGTTCTTCTCGCAGATGGACAAATTGTAGAACAGTTCTGAATAGTAGCCCTTCTCTATCTGCTGGTTTAATATCATTCGGCAAAATATTATTTCCATCCTCAACTATTTGCTCCCTGAAAAATGGATTTTCCTCTTCTCCTGTTAACCATTCTTCCCAGCGAGGTGATATAAAATCAAGACTTTCTGTTCTATGTGAAAAATCCGTATATAATTGTTCTAACAATCCTGCGTCGTGTGTAGACAAATAAGCATTTAAAACATTGTTTGCTTTTGATGTAATAGAGGGATATTGACACTCTTTCCCGCGAATTATATATTTCCCTCCTAAGCGAAAAACATAGTTTGACCACAATATTGCCCAGCGATGAATTTGCAAAAACTCTTCTGACAAATTTTGCCATTGCTGCCATTTGTCAAGCCATTGTTCCGCAGTCAAAAGATGAATTTCTATATCCTTCCATTGATTGAAAATTTGTGCTAAATTAGACTTCCATTTTTTCCATCGAGATAATACAAAAATTGTATCCCGCCAATATTTCACTAATGAACAAAAGGCATCTATCCAGAAGTTTAACCCCAGACCTTTTCCCTTTTGAGGTGAACAAGCACATTGTTCAGGAAATAACAATTTCAAGTCAGAAGAAAGCCACCATTTAGGACAACCCCCCAATAATTCACGGTAAATACGATGTGGAATATAAATCTGTCCACCAAAATAAAACGGCTCAAAATCTATTGTTTTACTACGCATACTTAATCCATCTTTAATGGCTTTGTGAAGTATTAGTGGAACAAGTGCTGTGCGGGTAATTGGTGTAATTGGCTCAATAAATCGTTGGTCAAAAAACCAACAGGTTGAACATTCCTTTGGATATAATCCTTGTGAAGGCGAGACTACTGTTACAGGTCGAGATTGCAAAAACCATATTTTTTCACCGTCCCATGTCCATTCCATATCCACCGCAGTTCGATACACCCATTCCATCTTGACTAAAGCATTTGCTAAAGTTTCAATCAACCCCTGTGGTAGAGAACTCGGACCATTTGCACCTTCACAAATATTAACAAGTTCCGATGAATAAGGACAAAAATAAACTCGTGTTGGTGAGGTTTCACCATCAACCAATAACTCATTCTTACCTAATACTACTTCACAATATGCAAGTTCCAGATTAGCATTCACAGGCTCTACTGAAAAGCATACACCTGACATCTGCCCAAAAATATATTCCTGAATAATAATAGCCAAACCATGAAGTCCTACAAAAGGTTTTCTGTTTTCAGTTCTCAATACCTCCTCATAATGTTCAGAGACTTCATCCAAAGTAGGTATTAATTCATCAACCGAATGAATTACTTTAGTCAAAAATTTTCCTGCAAAGGAATAATCTTTTTTGTCCTCCTCATAAGCGGACGAACGAATAGCCAGTCCTGTATTTGGAGATTTTTCAAATATTTCATTACACCATTGCACAATCAAATTTTTTGTGGGGAAATCTTTATGCCAAATTCTTTGTTTCACTCCTTCTATACTAATTACACTGAACAATGGAGTTCTTAACCCTTGCAATCCCAACTGCACCAATCCCCATGCTTTCCCACCTATCTGTAAGCGGGAAGATTTTGTCAAATCCTTCTCACAAATAAACCAAAGGTTCATAAATACAGAATACCTCTCCCATATATCAAATCAAATGCACTATTATAAACGCAAAAATCTCACATTGCTAACATAGAAAAAATTATCTCTTCGACTTTTCTAAATAATTTTATAATTTGCCCGATAGGAACACTACTACCCTAAAAATATATTGTATCGTCTATTTCACTGTTTAAACACCTTTTCCAAATCTTTTAGTGAACAGGATTATTGTGTGTTATAACTTTCCATTCTAGAATACCAGAAGAGAAGTCTGGTTGGAGTTGAACGGAAAGGCGTAAGGCAGTGGTTGTAATGGGGTCGAAAGTGACTTCGTTGTATCTATTTCGTGTGGTGGTTCGCAGGGAAGGGTTTGGAACAGGCTTCCATTTGCCATCTTTCAGGTATAAAACTTCCCACGATTCTGGGACACGGCATTCGCCAGAATCTGTATCGTCAAACCAGTATACCTTTACACCTTTGAATATATATTCCTTGTCAAAGTTATATTGCACCCATTCCTTTGTGCCTTTGTGGTCCCACCAGGTAAAACGGGGTATGCCCATGTCCGCAGATTTCTTGGGTTCAATCTGGTCGTTGAGTGCATTTAAAGTATCGTTAGACCCGATATGTGAAGCCTCAGCAGTTGCCTTTGTCTCGATAGAAGGGATACCAACGAGGTCAGCCGATTCAGGTATCCATACACGCATATATCCGGGCTGACGATTTGCCCACGCATAATAGGGTATGAGTTTTATGGGATAGTCTGTTCCATCAGGGTTTGCTTCTGATTTTATTTTTCCTGTGGTTTCAATGCTCACAACTCCACTTAAAAGCTCAGGCTCAAATTTGGACTGGAAGGCTACCGTTCGAGGCAAAAATAAAAATTTAACTTGTTTGGCATTGTCCACATCTTCGGCACAAAATACGACTGGACCTTTTTGTATGGCTACTCTGCCTCGGTCTGCTTCGACTTTCTCATTTGCATAGACTCGCTGAACATCCATTGGCAGGATAAGGACAATTTCATCATCCTGTTTCCATTCACGCTGAAGTTTAACAAAGCCCTTGTCTAATGATTGGATTGGGACTGCCTCATCATTAATTTTTAATTGAACCTTTTCAAGTCCGGGACATTCAGGGAAGTGGTATAGTCGTTCAGGCGAACCTGCACCGCGATAGCACCAGTCAGGGATTCTAATTGCAATAGTAAAGGCTTGTGGCTTTTCTATATTGATACGGATTTTCGTTTCACCATCCCAGGGGTAGTTTGTGGTTTGTTCTATTTGAATTAGATTTTTGGTTTCTGTGTCATCAGCCTTTGTCTTTGAGAATTTTCCATCAGCGATTTTTAATGCAACTTTTGTTGGCATATAGTGCAATATGTATAATGTGTCATTTTCGTATGAGTAAGCATAGCCGCCGATAGTAGGAATGAACCTGACCATGTTGGTCGGACAGCATGCACAACCTTGCCATGGCGGACGCTGGTCAGACCCTTCCAATCGGTTGCAGTAGAAAATAGAGTCCGCAGAAAGGGCAAGTCCTGAAAGAGGGGTATTATAGAAGGCTCGTTCAATGATGTCTACATATTTAGCGTCGCGATGAAGCAGAAACATTCGTTGTGCCCAGAAGACAAGTCCAATAGAGGCACAGGTTTCGCAATAGGCAGTATCATTTGGCAAGTAATAGGGATTGCTGAAACCTTCAATATGCAGGAGTGAATCACCAATGCCAGCAGTAATATACATCTTTCGTTCAGTCAAATCATTCCATAAACGGTCAAGGGCATTGGAATAACGCATATCACCTGACTTTGCAACAAGGTCACTAACACCAGAATAGAGATACATTGCACGGACAGCATGCCCCAATATTTCATCCTGTTCAATGATAGGTTTGTGGTCCTGACATTGAAAATCCCATCTGCCAGTTGGCTTGCCTTTATAAGGTTTACCACGCTGTTCAATAAACCAGCGTGCCAAATCTGAATATTTTTCTGTTCCTGTGTAAGAAGCAAGTTTGAATAGTGCCAATTCAATCTCCTCATGCTGAGGGACTTCTTCCACCTTACCCGGACCAAAGGTATTAACAATATGGTCAGCAAATTTTATAGCAACATCCAATAATTTCCTTTTCCCTGTTGCCTGGTCATAAGCAATGGCTGCCTCGATTAGATGACCTGCACAGTAAGTCTCATGTTCAGCGTCGTTAGTCCATCGTTCATTGGGTTTGACCAGTGTATAATAAGTATTCAAGTAGCCATCGGGCTGTTGAGCACCTGCAATCAAATCAATGATTTCATCGGCTTGCTTTTCAATAGCGGCGTCTTTATGCAGGGCAAGCCAATATGCCGCACCTTCAAGCACCTTATAGACATCCGAATCTTCAAAACAGGCACCGACATGTTTGCCTTCCATCTTTCCTGCCGCTACCCGAAAATTATCAATCTTCTTTTCTTTCTCACAATATTGAAAATTATGAGGTAAAAACTTTGTGCCAACACGATTTATCCAATCATTCCAGAATCCATCCTTAACTTCAACCTCTGTAAAAGGGACAGATATTGCAGGATAAATATTCGGAAGCGTTTCAACTGCATTCAAAAGACACAACGGTGTAAGACCAATCAAAAAAAGAATCATTGTCTATTCCTTTTTATTTTTTTTCTGCATTTTAAGTTGTAATTTGAGTCTTTTTATGATAATTTGTATACTACTAAAATTATTCAGGAAATAGCAATCCTTGTATTAAATATTGATTTATTAAATCTTTATTTAATAAATTTAAAATGATTTAAAATATTGTTATTTATTGTAAAGAGTATATTTGAGTGAAATTTTATATTTACCAAAATTTATGTTTAGGGAAAGGACATGTTTATGTTAGTTCCTGCGGAAAAGAAGAAGTTGAGTGGTTGGGGAAGGTATTCTTTTGCTGAGAGTTATGTGTTTCGACCTGAGCAATGGAAAATGCTTAACGCTGTAATTGGTGATAGCCGTGTTCCGGATATTCTTGCACGCGGTCTGGGTAGGAGTTATGGGGATACGGCGTTGAACGATGGCGGGGCACTGGTAAATATGTTGCGATTGAACCGTTTTCTTAATTGGGATGAAGAAGATGGTATTCTGGAATGTGAAGGTGGCGTTTCCTTGCAAGAGATTTTAAATGTGTTTTTGCCAAGGGGATGGATGCCTTATGTTTGTCCGGGGACAAAGTTTGTGACGGTAGGTAGTGCAATTGCCAATGATATACATGGGAAAAATCATCATGAGGAGGGAAGTTTTGGGAATCATGTATTGTCGTTTGATTTAATCACTGCTGATGGTAATATTGTGCGTTGCACGCGAGATGAGAATGCGGATTTATTCTGGGCAACACTCGGTGGTATTGGATTAACAGGGATTATTCGGACAGCAAAGATACGACTGAAGAAAGTAAAGTCAGCCTATTTCCATGTGGATTATTATCAAGCAAAGAATCTGGACGATTTGTTGGAGAAGATGAAGGAATATGATGCGAAGTATCCGTATACCGTTGCGTGGCTGGATTGTCTTGCACAAAAGGAGAGCATGGGTCGAGGTGTATTGATGGGAGGGCGTATGGCAGAGGTAGATGATTTGCCTACGCGTTGGAGAAATGCTCCGTTAACGCCAAAAAAGAAGATGGACATTACCTTTCCTTTTAATGCACCTACCTGGATGTTGAACCAGAGGACAGTAGGAATTTTCAACTCCTGGTATTATGATTTGAATAAGACGCGATACGCAATTGTTCCAATAGAAAATTTCTTTTTCCCATTAGACCGTATTTTAGAATGGAATAGGATGTATGGCAAAACAGGCTTTATTCAATATCAAGTAGTTTTCCCAGGAGAAGAAGTGAAAGGGTTGAAGGTTCTGTTAGAACAGTTGGTCTCTTCACAACGGGTTTCATTCCTGACCGTGTTGAAGTGGTTTGGTCCCGGCAATGAAGGTTTATTGTCTTTTCCGATGGAAGGATATACATTAGCGTTAGATATACCTAATCATGCGGGATTAGCAAATTTTGTGGAGGATTTGAATTTTATAACAATGCGATACGGCGGAAGGCTATATCTGGCAAAAGACCAATTAATGACTGATAAAATGTTCAAAGAGACTTATCCACATTGGACTAAATTTCAGGAGATTAAAATGAAGACCGACCCGGATATTCATTTTTCTTCAACAATGGCAAGAAGAATTGGACTGGTTCCAGAACGAAGGAGGGCACCGATATGTTAAATGTAAGCCAACAAAAACCAACCTCAAAATCAGTCCTAATTTTAGGTAGCGTCTCTGCTGTGGGAAAGGCAATTGCACATAAATTTGCAAATGCAGGATATTCTTTGCTACTTGCAGATATTGAGACAGAAGAAAATGAACGAAATGCTCAGGATATACGAATCCGATATAATGTATTTTGCGAAACATTGTTTTTTGATGCGAGGGATATAGATTCACATCCTGCTTTTTTGGGGAAGGTGGTAGAAAAGATATGCGGCATTCCCGAGGGGCTGGTTATTTGTTTCGGTTATATGCCAGTTCAAGAAGAGGCACAAAAAGATTTTAATCTCATTAAAAAAACAATAGAGATTAATTATCTGAGTGCAGCCTCTATACTGGAGCGGGTCGTTGGAAAATTTGAGGAACGAAACAATGGGTTTGTTATTGCAATATCGTCAGTGGCAGGAGATAGAGGTCGGAAGAGTAATTATATTTATGGTTCTTCAAAGGGTGCTTTGACGCGATATCTGGAAGGGCTTCAACATCGCTTGAGTTCAACAAAGGTTCGTGTCCTTATTGTTAAGCCGGGATTTATGGATACAGCTATGACTTATGGACTGAATTTGCCCGAACGACTTGTGGCGAGTCCACAGGAAGCAGGCAGCATTATTTATAGAGCATGGAAACGCAGAAAGCAAGTGATTTATGTGAAATGGTTCTGGCGATATATCATGCTAATCATTGAACATTTGCCTCGATTCATATTTTATCGAACCCAACTATAATTTAAAAGGCGATTTTTATAAGAACCGTTATAGAAGAGAATAAAAATAGATGAAAACCATTTCCTTGCTAATAAGGACCTTAAGGGTATATCAATGGACTAAAAACCTTCTGGTCTTTGCAGCGATTATTTTTGCAGGTGAGTTGTTGAATACAACTGCAATTATCAATTCTATACTTGCCTTCTTTTCATTCTGTTTTGCAGCAAGTTCTACATACATTTTTAATGATTTGATGGATATAGAAAAGGACCGACTTCATCCGGATAAATCTAAAAGACCAATAGCCAGTGGAGAGATTAGTATCCGGACTGCGGTTGTTTTAAGCCTAATTCTTGCTGTGTTCTCCTTTATTCTGGCTTATATATTAGGTCCAAAATTTATTGGTATACTCCTTGTATATGTATTTTTGACGGTGAGTTATTCCCTGTTATGGAAAAGATTCTTTTTGGTTGATGTGCTTGTGTTATCGCTGGGATTTGTAACAAGAGCCATAGCAGGTGCTGTGGCAATCCATGTTATATTCTCAAATTGGCTAATTGTTTGCACCCTATTTTTAGCACTGTTTTTGAGTTTGGGGAAAAGACGAGGTGAATTATTACTACTTAAAGATGATGCAGAAAATCATCGTTCAGTATTAGTATATTACACAGTAGAATATCTTGACCAATTATTATTAATTGTGTCGGCTGGTGCTCTGATTTCTTTTACTATTTATACCTGTTCACAGGAAGTAGTCGTGCGTTTGCATACAGACCAATTGTATTTAAGTTTGCCTTTCGTGATTTATGGGCTATTCCGTTATCTTTATTTAGTCCGATATCAGGGAGAAGGTTCTGACCCAACTAAAGTTCTATTAACGGACAAACCGATTGCAATTTGTGTAGCATTGTGGGCATTAACAAATATAGGACTTATTTACAGTGGTAGACTTTTCCCTTCACTACATTTTTAATAAGGACTGCATATAAAAGAGGAGTCTCTCATGGATTCTGTTTGGATTGATTTCCAGAAGTTGAATCAAAAGGTGATGTCTGTGGTTTTGGGAGGGGGTAGAGGAATGAGATTGTATCCATTGACAAAACTGCGTGCCAAACCTGCTGTGCCGTTATGTGGCCGCTATCGCTTGATAGATATTCCATTGAGCAATTGTATTAATTCTGGACTTATGAGAATTGTCGTTTTGACACAATTCAATAGCCATTCTTTAAATCGGCATATAATGAATACCTACCATTTTGACGAGTTCCATCGTGGCGGTGTAACCATACTCGCGGCAGAACAAACAAACGAGACAGGGGATTGGTTTCAAGGCACGGCTGATGCGGTTCGCAAACATATATCCCACATTTTTGAGTCAGATATACAGTATTACCTGATTCTCTCCGGAGACCAGTTATACCGTATGGATTATCGCAACTTATTAAAAACACATATCTCAAAAGGTGCAGAGATTACGATTTCTGCCCTGCCTGTCGGGCGTAGTTCTGCTCCACAATTTGGTATCATGCAACTTAATTCGGAAGGAATGGTTCACCGATTTGTTGAAAAGCCCAAAGATGATGAAGTGCTTAACCAATTAACCAAACCACCTTCTCTGTTTGATGAATTTGGTATTTCTGCAGAAGAGAAGCCATATCTTGCGTCCATGGGCGTCTATGTATTCAATGCAGATGTCCTGATTCGGCTATTGCGTGAACATTTAGAATGGGTTGACTTTGGCAAACAGTTAATACCCGGGGCATTGTCTAAATATCGAGTTTATGCACATATATTTGACGGCTTCTGGGAAGATATTGGAACAGTTCGCTCTTATTACGATGTGAGTATTGCGATGACTTATGATAATCCACCATTTGAATTTCATGACCCTGAGCAGCCAATTTATACACACCGTAGAGCCTTACCCGGTGCCAGAATTGTTCGCTCTGAAGTAGACCATGCAATCCTATGCTCTGGTGTGCGTATTGAGACAGCAAAGATTAAACATTCTATAATCGGCATAAGAAGTTTAATTCATGAAGGAACTGTTATTGACCATAGTATTATATGTGGTGCAGACTTTTTTGAAATGGGAGAGATTCGACATTCATCAGGGATACCAATGGGGATTGGTCCAGGCTCGATAATAGAAAAAGCAATTATTGACCATAATGCAAGAATAGGAAAGAATGTAATTATTCGTGGTGGAGATAACCTAAAAGATGGCGATTTTGAGGGTTATTCTGTTCGCGATGGAGTGGTTGTAGTCCACAAAAATGCTGTTGTTCCTGATGGCACAAAAATAGGAAATGTATAACAGTTAAAGTAAAAATCAAGCAATAATACGGAGAGAGTATAGAACAACTTTTGTTAATATAAAGGACTTATAATATATCTTTCCGCAATGTTGTCCGCTAAAAAATTTAAATTACTATCTACCTCTACAAAAGAAATGATATTGTATCGTCTATCCCAATGTCTCGAAAATACCTATAGCACTTTCAGCGGACAGATATGTCTGCACCTATTTATTTTAATCATATTACTTTCTATTAAAACATTTTTTGTTTTTTCAACTATCCTTGTATTAAAATCGTTTCTATTATAGGATTATAGTTAGAAATAGAAGGTTATGAGTTATGAATTATGTGGTGAAATTATTCTTTGGTGTTGTTCTAATTTTTATTATGGAGAATGTAGTAGCACAGTCAGGGGAACCTTTACCGGGTAAAGCGACAGAAATATTAGAAGGGGATATATTTATTGCCCAAACAGTTGAAGACAACCCACGGACAATAAACTTGCGTATTTGGGGAATTGATGCTCCAGAAGAAGGACAACCATACTTTGAAGAGGCAAAGAAATATCTAACAGAACTTATTGGCAATAAAGATGTAAAGGTAGAGTTATTAGCAACAGATAACATGAATATAGAGGTTGGCAAAGTCTGGACAGAGGCAGGAGATAATGTTAGTGAAATAATGATAAAGGAAGGATACGCATGGTGGGATGAGGAAAATGCCAAAGAAGATTTGACACTTAAAAATCTATGTGCAACAGCCATAAGAGAGAAAAAAGGACTATGGGCAGATACTTCACCTCTTGCTCCATGGGATTACCGGAAAAGTAAAGGTCTAACTCAGGTAAGTTATAAGGTGCAAAAAGAAGTAGAAGAGAAAAAAGAAGGAAAAGATGACGAGAAAATCGTTTTGAAAGCGAAGGGCAATGAGGTATATAAAGGCACTTTTTCTTCTAATACACCTTATGTAGATGTTTCTAAAATTAATTTTAATGAGACTCAGATAAAACCAGAAGAATTATTGATGCAACATACCCCGACTATAGCCCGCGACCCAGCAGGTAATCCTATCGGTTTGGCTGTTCCTAACATTAGCCAGATTCCTTATGCACCAGCACTCGGTTTCCGAGATGGTGATATTGTCTCTTCCGTTAATGGAATTCCAATAAATGATTTTTCACAAGTTATGCCTTTATATGAGCGTTTAAAGGGGACAAAAGACCTTTCTGTTCAAGTTATTCGTGGAGGAAAACCTGTAACCCTTCATTTTCGTCTGCCGTAACAATTTAGATTAGAAAATTTCTCATCTGACTTTATTCCACCAAAAATGGCAGCAAATTATTAAAAAATTATTTTGCAATTTTGTTATATTTGCTTTATAATTATATACCCGGGAGAAAGTCCGGGGCTATTTATAATCGCATGTCCAATACTTTTGATATGGGGGTATTTTTCTATGAAAGAAGAACGAATTAGCGAAGCCTTATCATTTGATGATATTCTTTTAGAGCCTGCCTATTCTAATGTATTACCTCGAGACACCGATGTAAGCACGAAACTCGCAGGTAATATAAAGTTGAACATTCCTATCCTAAGTGCCGCAATGGATACAGTTACTGAATCGCGTCTTGCCATTGCAATAGCACGTGAAGGTGGAATAGGCATAATTCATAAAAATTTGACTATTGAAGAACAAGCATCAGAGGTTGACCAGGTAAAGAGGTCTCAATCAGGGGTGATTACACATCCATTTACTCTTTCTCCTAACAATACACTTGCAGATGCAGAAGAACTTATGTCTCGATACCGAATCTCAGGTGTCCCTATTACAGATGAACACGAAGTTTTAGTAGGTATATTAACAAATCGTGATTTAAGGTTTGAAGAAAATTTCTCGCGTAAGATATCCGAGATTATGACGCCAAAAGAGCGAATTGTTACTGTTCCACCGGGCACGACTCTGGACGAAGCAAAACAAATTTTGCATAAACACCGCATTGAAAAATTGCCAATTGTAGATAAACAGGGACGACTTAAAGGCTTGCTAACAGTAAAAGATATTATCAAAGCGAGAGATTTTCCAAATAGATGTGTAGATGAGATGGGACGATTGAGAGTAGGCGCTGCGATAGGTATTGGTGAAGATGAATTAACCCGTATAGATGCATTGGTAGAATCATGTGTTGATGTGTTAGTAATTGATTCTGCTCATGGTCATTCTAGACTTGTAATAGAAATGGTTTCTCTGGTAAAAAAGCGTTATCCACAAATACCTGTAATTGCAGGGAATGTAGTTACAGCAGAAGGTGCAAAGGCACTGATAGATGCCGGTGTGGATGCCGTGAAAGTAGGTGTAGGTCCAGGAGCCATTTGCACTACTCGAGTGGTTACAGGGGTTGGAGTCCCTCAAATTACTGCGGTTCTAAATACGGTTTGTGTCTGTAAGGATAAAAACATTCCAGTTATTTCTGATGGTGGAATTAAATACTCTGGTGATATAGCCAAAGCCATTGCCGCAGGTGCAGACTCTGTGATGATAGGCAGTTTGTTCGCAGGGACAGAAGAAAGCCCTGGTGAAAGGGTTTTATATGAGGGTAGAACCTATAAATTAGTCCGTGGTATGGGCTCAATTAAAGCCATGCAAAAAGGTAGTAAAACAAGATATATGCACTTTGATACAGAAACAACGAAACTTGTTCCTGAAGGTATTGAAGGACGCGTTCCTTATCGAGGGGCTTTGGGAGATGTTATTCATCAATTGGTTGGTGGACTTCGTGCAGCAATGGGATATTGTGGTTGTCTCAATATAAAATCTTTGCAAGAGAATACCAAATTAATCCGAATCACCTCTGCAGGGATAAAAGAAAGCCATCCCCACGATATAACCATAACAGAAGATGCCCCAAATTACCAGATACCGAGGTAATTATTTATGGAATATAACGGACCCATTATTGTTGTCCTTGATTTTGGTGCGCAATATAGTAAATTAATTGCTAGACGCATTCGTGAAGCAGGTGTTTACAGCATTATCTTCCCTTATAATGTGCCTATTGAAAAAATCAAAAGTCCAAATTTAGCAGGAATTGTCTTGAGTGGTGGACCTGCAAGTGTCCATCAGCCAAATGCCCCTTTACCTAGAACGGAAATCTTTGATTTGCAAGTGCCTATATTAGGTATTTGTTATGGTGTACAGATATTTGCCCAATTGCTGGGTGGAAGAGTAGAACCTGCCACACAAAAGGAATATGGTATCGCATACCTAAAGCATGAAGATAACTCAGAACTTTTAAAAGAGGTCCAGATAGAAACGCCTGTGTGGATGAGTCATGGAGACCAAGTTACTGCTATTCCACCAGGTTTTGTTTCAATGGGTGCTACTGAAAATTGCCCTTATGCAGTTATTGGAGACCCAAACAAAAAATTTTATGGAGTGCAGTTTCACCCAGAGGTTGTTCATACCCCTGAAGGTCAAAAAATTATTTCAAATTTTGTGCATAATATATGCAATGCTGATTTTACATGGACAATGGGAAATTTCATTAATCAAACTGTTCAGGAACTTAGAGAGAAAATTAATGGCAAAAAAGTCCTGTGTGCTTTAAGTGGTGGTGTAGATTCAAGTGTTACTGCCGTGCTCCTACATCACGCTATTGGTGAAAATTTGCACTGCGTATTTGTAGATAACGGCTTATTGCGAAAAGGTGAACCAGAAATGGTAGAAAAGGTCTTTCGCGATAATTTTCATATAAATCTACACTGTATTAAAGCACAGAACCGATTTTTATCTGCATTAAAAGGTATTACTGACCCTGAACAGAAACGGAAAATTATAGGTTTGCTTTTCATCGAAATTTTTGAAGAAGAGTCAAAAAAATTAGGGAACTTATCCTTTTTAGCACAGGGAACTTTATATCCAGATGTAATTGAATCAGTTTCAGCGACAGGTGGACCTTCTGCTACTATAAAAAGTCATCATAATGTTGGTGGATTGCCTGAAAAGATGAACTTACAATTAATAGAACCACTTCGCGAATTGTTTAAAGATGAGGTAAGAAATGTTGGAAAACAATTAGGGATACCAGATGCAATTATCAGTCGTCATCCTTTTCCGGGTCCTGGTTTGGCAGTCCGGTGTATCGGAGAAGTAACCGCAGCACGATTACACACGCTTCGTGAAGCAGACGCTATATTTATTGAGGAGATTCAGAAAGCAGGTCTATACAATCAAATCTGGCAGGCTTTTGTCTGTCTTCTGCCAGTGAAAAGTGTTGGCGTTCAGGGTGATGAACGCACCTACAAAGAAGTATGCGTGCTTCGTGCTGTAACATCAGAGGACGCAATGACTGCAGATTGGTTTCGACTTCCAACAGATGTTTTGCAAAAAGTTGCAAGTCGAATATGCAATGAGGTTTCGGGTATCAATCGTGTCCTTCTAGATATTACATCTAAACCACCAGCAACAATCGAATGGGAATAACTTTCTCATTCCTTATTCAAACCCATTCATTTATATTGTCTACGGGAAAGATTTTCTAATAAAGGTATAATAGTTATTCTGAAGGCTTGAATTGGAACTGTATCGGCACACATTGTTTATTCATTTTATCAAATAGTTGAATTACTTCAATAAGGGTAAGACTATCCCAAACACGATTTGGCATGAATCTTACCTGCAACGGTTTATCAAGTATTGAGGAAATAGCAAATAACTTGTCGAACACAGGAACAAGTTCTTCAGGATTATAAAATACAAGTGGAGTTATTTCTCCAGTGTTTAAATCAAATATATCATATGGGTCTCTCCCAATCTTAGAAAGCAATTCACTAAATCCATCAATATCCTTTAAAACCATTTCATTCAATATCTCTCTATTTGTCTCTAATGCAAAGTGTAAATTTAAGTTTTTTCCACGACTACAACTATTCAGTATGTTTCTAATATTTTTTATTACTATTTCCACATTACTCCATAATTCTAATGGCTTCTGTTTTTTAGACTTATGAAGCAAATGTATACATTCATTCAAACCACTAATATTTATATTAAAGGGGAAAGAAGCAAAAGTAGGTCGCCTTTTAGAATATGCAAATATTTTTCTTATAAAAAAACGCCATAATACACCTGCTTTACAACCATATCTCAATAAGAACTCTAATTTTTCTTCACATGCCTGAATTGCTAATAAACATGCACTATACACACCGGAATAAAAATCATATTCATTTGTGCTATTATAGGCAATTTGTGCAAGGTTTATGGTAACACCCCAGAGTTCTAATTTAGGTATCATTTTCGACAATTCTGCTGGAGCAAATTGAAGGGATACAGGAATTTCATTATCTTCGACACAGGAAACAAGTGAAGACCATAAAATAGAAGAAGCATCAATTTCTAAAGGAAGGTTCAAACGCCAAAGAATTGAATTTTTTGGATAAGTAGGTTTTCCTTTTGTCTGACTAACACATTCTAGAATATCCAACATTAGATCTTGTGCAATTGTTTTATAATTAATATATGGGGTGCCTAAATCTTTTCTTTGGTCACCATAGGCATTCAAAAACATCCATGATTTAGGTAAACTCCAATCAAGTATAACCTGCATACCTGGAGAATCATAACTTATTTCTTTACATTCTTTAATCCATTGAAAAATCCAATTTTTATAGTCATTACCTTCTAATCCGTTTACAAGTGGTGCAATAGCCCAATTGAATCCCCACCATACAATTGGATTAAAAAAAAATTTATTCCAATCAGAATAAGTATCCTTCATTAAACTCCAAAAATCTGCTGGACTTTGTATAAAAGATAATTCTTCTTTACCAAATTGCCAAAAATAATATGCAGGTTGTTCTAATGAATAGAATCTATCTATTTTTTCTAATGAATGAAGATGAATTGTCCCTATATCATGGGCACCTATAATTTCAGATGAAAATATAGTTAAACGAGAAATTTGTTCTTTAACCATTTTGCCTAAAGTCCTGTCTGTAGATTCTGGGTCCGCATTATCGTCAATGTATGCTGCCATTATTTCAATACAACTGCCAGCAGGTAAGTCTACATGTAGTTCCCTTTTCGTGTAAGTAATCCCATCTCTATTTAACAAAAATGTGCATAGTTCCTTAATAAAACTAATACTTGGCTCATAGTATCGAAATTGATTTAATATTTCAATAGCCTCGTAAGCAATCTTCGTAGTAATATGTTTACTCAAATTTAATGGAAATAAAATTTGAGTTATCCTCTTTTTAAGTTCATCAAAATTTTGTTTGATATTTAAATTAAGTTCTTGTGTAGTGTCATCATTTTTTTTCTTAGGAACAGGAACTACCCTTTTTAACTTAGAAATAATACTTTGTTGAAGTCGCTTTTGCCGAGAAAATTCCATATAATTCCGCAGCGCTTCTTTCTGACCCATTTCACGGAGAATTTGGATAGTTAAGGAATTAATTTCTTCACTAGTAATAATTGTTTCGAGTCCATGGCACTCTCTTAAATAGGTCTTAATTGCAGTGGCAAGACTGAATTCCAAATTGTTATCTTCAATTCCTGCGGATTGTAAGGCATTCTTTATCGAATCTGACAATTTTTGAAGACTAAACGATTCAATATGACCATCTCTTTTTTTCACACGAAATGCTTCATGTATAGGAATAGAAGGTAAACCAAATAAATCAAATAAATAGAAAGATTTGTCTGAATCGCGTGATGGTTCCATTTTTTTAACCCTCAAAAAAATTACTTTATTAAAAAATGTATTTTAACAATAAAAAGGTACAAAAAGGAACTTGACATTTAACATAAATATTTATTGAAATAAATATAGGTTCTCATATATTATGTTTGAAAAGGCAATTAAAATTTTAATACAAAATTATTAACATAGAGGGTAAAAAAGTGGAAGTTTCTGATTTGAATGTTAAAGTATATAAAAGGCAATCTCCTTTCAGCATGGTTGTGATTTTTGTATTGGGTATTGTTATTGGATTTGCTTTGTTTTACATTTACTCACAATTAAATTCACCGCCTCCAAAAGAGACATCTATACAACCCCAAATTGTGCAACAAAAGAAACCAACAGAAGCAGAGGAACCCCCACAAAAAGAACCTCCTCAATTTGAACCCAAAGATACTGATGAACAAAAATTAGTGGCTGAATTAGAAAATATTGCACCAATAATATATTTAGTAGATGAAAATAAGTTTAATGATGATGTTTTAATCTTAATTCAACAAATTCATCCATTTGCTGTAGCAATAAGGCATTCAGGAGAAAATGCTAACAGAGATAGTTTTGTCGGGCTTCTTCAAAATATTAGAAACACAATTCAACAAGGGAGTTGTGATTTACCATTGTTCGCAATGGAATTGGATTTGAATTATTTATCGTCTTTAACAGAGTTTCAAGGATTAGCCAAGATTTCCGATTTCAACATTAATACAGATATTTCTAAAATTGTGGATGCAGGAACTTCTTACGCAAAGAAAGCACGCGAATTAGGTATCTCTATGTTCTTAGGACCCATGATAGAATTGTATGTTCCGGGTAGAGTGCCTGAAACAGAGAAGAGTCGCTACTTCGGAGATACAACCGAATCTATACAGAAAATTGGTTTATCTTTTGCACAAGGAATCTGGCAAGGGAAAGTAATTACTGTTATTAAAAGTTTTCCAAGCAAATCGCTGGCTTTGAAAAAGGAAGTAGACAATAAAATAAGTTTTGCATTAGAGGTAGACAATCCGGCAGGGGATATGAATCAAGCCATATCGCAATTGGCTACATGGCTTTTCCCTTTCTCTGAAGCGGTACATCAGGGTTTACCCGCACTGTTAGTATCGCATGTCGCTATACCTCTTTTAGACAGTGAAAATCCTTACTTACCTGCCTCAGTATCACAAAAGGTCATTCAGGGTTTAATCCGTGAGAAATGGAATTATCAAGGAATAATCATTGCCGATGATATTTCGGAATATCCATTAAATAGTTCGGAAACATACACCGATGTGGCTTTGCGTATGATAGGGGTTGGTATTGACTTAATTTGCACTTCATTAGAAGATATAAATGAATTGTCAAAAATGGTTAATGTGATTGAACAGAATATCTCAAAAGAGGCAAAAGATGAACGCTGCATGAAGTTAGCAAAATTAGTCATGGCAGTTCGTCCTTTATCAGTGAAGAAAGAAGAAACTATACCTTTTTCTGAACCAATTCCTACTACCGAACCAACAACTGCTCCTATACCCTCCAAGACAACTTTAATAGCACAAGAACCAGTTCCAACTCCTTCCGAAACTGTGTCTGAACCACCAAAAGAAGAAATACCACCATCAGTTAACATAGAACAGTCTATCCCTCCAACAGCAGAACAATCTACAACTACACTCAAAACATCAGAATTATCTGAAACAAAAGTTGCTCAGGATTTATCACATATCGTTACAGAAACAAAACCCATACCAGAAGAACAAACCACAACTACAGAAGTGCCAAAAGAAGCGTCTACAATCGGAAAAACAACAGAAGGTGCTGAATCTACTATCAATAAAGAAAAAGAGGAAAAATCTGAAATTGAAGAACCAATAGAAGAAAAGCCTTTAACCGAGAGTGATGAAGTAAAAAAAGAAGAAGTGACAAAAGTTTCAGAAAAAAGTAGTGAAAAAGTAGAGAACACAAAGTCAATAGTAAAAGTTCCTCAACCACCAGGAACAAAGGCAATTTGTCATCAAATTGCACGCGGAGAAACTTTATATGCTATTGCACAGAAATATAATGTGAAGCCAAAGGATATTATGGCATGGAATGGAATTGATAATCCTAACTTAATTAAATATGGATTTAAGTTGCTTGTTTATGTCCCTGAAGGCGTGGAAATAAATTCAAAAGAAAAAAGGTCCTCCGTCCCAGCGGAACAACAAAAGCCTGCAACCGGCAAAGAATCAGAAATAGCCCCTATCGCTATCCCAGAAACTGAATTACAAACAGAAAAAAATAATGCTCAAAGCCAGCCTGTAATTGAACCGATTAAAGAAAAACCAAAAACAGATGAAACCACGCCGGACAAAACTCAAGAAAAACTTGCTATTCCTTCCGGTGAAATTATTATATATATAGTGAAACATGGAGATACATTAGATTCAATAGCGAAGGACACGCGTGTCTCAAAGGAAGAGATTATTCAATTAAATAATCTAAAAAAACCATATATATTGCCTGCTGGGAGAAAATTGAAAGTGCCTCGTATCCCCAAGGTCAGGTTTAATAATTAGTTAGAAACTTCTGATTAATTAAATTTTACTATTGTTTGTTAAAAAAATAGATAATAAATAATGTTTTACAATATAGAGGCGTATTGCTATATATCACAACAAAATAAAATAATGTTGAACATATTCTATAAAAATGATGAATTGAACAGCATATAGCAATATATATTAGATAGACAATGTAAGCCTTAGTATAGTCATTACCAAAAGGAACAAAAAATGTGAGTTAAATAAATATTTAACTTTATATTAATTGAGATATTTTGTTGCCTATTTCAATATCTAAAAGAATTCTACAAATATTTTATCGAACAAAAGTGATGATATTCCTAAAAACTATTTGGATAATATAATGTTATGATAAAAAAAGTTTTTTTGTTTTTTGTTTTTTTACTTGCACTATACTGCTCTACAATTGCCTTTAGTGCAGAAACAGACCAATATTTAACCTGGGGTATTGAATTAAAAGATTCCGCTGATGAGACAAATCATTATTTTAACGAAACCTTGTCTAACTATCTTGAACGAGTTAATAATCGTGCAAAACCGATTGAAGACCCTAAAGAATTAACTGCGGATGTTTATTACCATTTTTTTCAATTTCTAGGTTGGTCTCGGTTTCGGACTTATATCCGTCATGACCCAGATATACAAAAATACCCTGATTTGAGCGTCGGCAAACAAAAATATCTTCGTGAAAGCATACATTATGGTTTTGCTTTTCCATATTTCTTTATGCCGATGGCACGCACTTTACGCGTGGGTGATGTGTATTTCGGGACGGATAAGATATGCCACTTTTTTGGGTATGGCAGAAGGTATTACCAGCGATATTGTAGACATATACGCGAAGGGTATTCTAAAGAAGAGGCAATGCGAAAAGTGGTTATGTGGGGTATTGTGCATGAGGATAATATGGTAGGAAAATTAGTTTGTGGCGTTTTCTCTCATGGCGACCTTGAAGCAAATTTTCAGGGGTTTTGTCTTGCTCGTGACCTATGCGGTGGCAGTCCACCTTACATTGAGCGAATAGATGGAAAATGGCAATTAGTGCGTCCAGTAGATTTACGGAAATATATTACTCCTGGTTTTGATGAGTCTTACAATAATTGTCATTTCTGGGCAATGCGGAAGCGGGTTGTGTTGAACATTCTGGAAAAGAAATATTGTGAAAAGTTGAACTCACCCGAAGTGCAGAAGCGGTTTGAACAATATAAGAAGTATGAACCCAGTTTCTCACAAAAGGTTATACAAGAATATTTTGAAAAGAGAGGGAAAAATCCACAGAAAGAGCAATCTATCTGGGCTCTCTGTTCTAAAAAGATGAAACAGCAGAATGCTCCTGTCGAAAGGGTTCATTGTAAGTTTCAACATGAAAAGCATAGTTAGATTTCAATAATAAGGGAGATAAGGAATGTTAATAGGGATAGAAATTGGTGGAACAAAACTGCAAGTGGCTGTTGGCGATGCACAAGGGAATATTTATCACCTGGAACGGGGAAGGGTCCAGTCTGATTGGCAATCGAAGGAAATTCTGCATTGGGTAGCAGAAACTACAAGGGCACTGGTTCAGAGAGAAGAACAGGAAGGTAAAAAGTTGGAAGGAATTGGGATTGGATTTGGTGGACCGGTCAACAGCAACGAGGGAAAAGTACTGGTTTCACATCAAATCAAGGGTTGGCAGGGTTTTCCATTAAAGCAATGGTTTGAAAATGAATTTTCTGTGCCAACGATACTTGCAAATGATGCAAATTCCGCAGGCTGGGCAGAATATGTTCGCGGAAAAGGACGAGGCACACGACATTTTTTCTACATGAACATTGGCAGTGGGATTGGCGGTGCTCTTGTGATAGATGGAAAACTTCACGATGGACAGGGTTTAGGTGCAGGCGAGATTGGACATACCTATATCCCTGATTGGACTCGAACTGAACCGGGTGCCTACGATAAACTTGAAAATATATGTTCAGGCTGGAATATTGAACACAGATTGAGAAGAGAAGGTTATGTGCCCAAGGAAAGCGAACTCTGGAAAATGACCCATGGTGATAAGTCAAAATTAAACTGTATTCTGTTAGGCGAATGCGCAAGTAAAGGCGACTCATTTGCGTGTGCCGAGTTAGACTATATTTCCCAATCCATAGGTCTGGCAATTGCCAATGTAATTACCTTATTTCATCCTGAACGAATCGCATTAGGTGGCGGTGTGTCTCTGATGGGTGAACCATTATTAAACCGTATTCGGACAAATGTGGACAAACTTGTTTTTACCCCTTTCCGCAACTGTTACGAAATAAGTGCATGCGAATTGGGAGAACAAGTTGTCCTTGTCGGTGCGTTATTATTGGCAGGTCAATGTATTTATTAAACCCCTATAAAAGGAGATAGAAATATGAATAACTGGCTCATTCTAATCCCATTCCTTATTTGCTCTAATGTAATTGCATTGCCACAGGTTATACTTGACACGGATATTGGCGGTGATATTGACGATACCTGGGCACTTATGCTTATGATAGGCTCCGGTAAGGTGGACTTAAAACTTATTGTAACTGCTTATGATGATACCGAAACAAAAGCAAAATTAGTAGCGCGTATGTTACAAACTGTGGGCAGAACAGATATTCCAATCGGGATAGGCGTGAAAACCAGCGATGCAAAAATAAACCAATCACAATGGATTGAAAATTATTCATTAGATAATTACAAAGGCAAAATATATCCGAACGGTGTTGAGACAATGATAGAGACCCTACAAAACGCAAAAGAGAAGATGACCCTTTGTGTATTAGGTCCAATGACAAACATAGCAAAAGCACTGGAAATAGCACCAGATATTGCACAGAAAGCACGCATTGTGTGTATGGCAGGAAGTGTATATATTAGATATAATGGGAAACAGGGTCAAGACCCCGAATACAATGTATTTCAAGATGTGGAAAGTGCCCGCAAGGTCTTTTCTGCACCCTGGGAGATTACTATGATACCACTGGATACCTGTGGAACAATTGCCCTAAAAGGGGAACGATATAAAAAGGTAGAAACATCTGAATCACCTTTAGCAAAGGTTGTGATAGAGAATTATAATATCTGGACAAATCGGAAACAGTTTTCGGAACATGAAAGTAGTATCCTGTTTGACACATTGGCCGCCTATTGCACCTGGGCGGAAGATGTCGTAGAGATTAAGACATTGAATTTAATTATAGACAATGAGGGAAAAACCTGCCCAGACGAAAAAGGACGACCTGTTCGTTGTGCTCTGACATGGAAAGACAAAGAACTGTTTGAAAACACCCTAGTAAAAATCCTTACTAGACCCACTTCCACAAAGCCATAAAAAGAATGTATGTATGAGTTAATAATCAATAGAAAAATAAATAAAAAAGACTATCTTCATCTGTTTTATTCATCCCTTAATCATTAAATATAAATCAGAAATATTCAAGATGAATATTAATAAATTTAAAAATTATTTTCTGATTTTCAGGGAATGTCTGTTCTATCAATGTTTTAAGTCTAATATTAGTCTTTTAGAGGAAATACTTCTCTCCCTTTTCCTTGTGCTATGAGAGATACATATTTTTCCAATTCTTTTTGAGTATTTTCGTCTGTAAGGTCAATTACCCGCTTTTGCTCTGCGGACATATAAGCAGCCTGACATAATTTTGTGATTTCTAAACCATAGTCAAAGTTCAGGAAGGCGTCTTTTCCTTTTTGAAAAGCGTTAACAGCATCAGCAATTTCATCTACATACCCATATAAATCTGGTTCATTGGGTTCAACAATGAGTAAACCACGACTGGCAGTTGATTTTTCAAGCGCTGATTCCGCATCTGCAACGGCTTCCGCAGCAGAATCACCAATGAACACTTGCAATGAAGACATCTGCGAATTGAATTCAAATGCGTAGCCAGGTCCCAAGCCGTCCATCATTAATCTTAGCCCCTGTTTATCATACATCCATGAATTGGTAAATTGTCCTTTAACAACCTGCCCAGTTTTCGGATTCTGAAAAGTAATAATACCAGTAGCAAAATCTTCAGCAGGAGTTTTACCGTAATCAACATCCATCCGTTTTAATAACTCTTTGCGCCAACGAGGAAGTCCCCATTTTAACAAGCCTACTTCGGCAGAGACGCTTATAGGCTTTAGATAATTTACAGGCTTTCCTTGCGGAGTTAATATATACCAGCAA